>JBCCIS010000042.1 GCA_039028155.1 Pseudomonadota bacterium | reverse complement strand
CGACTATATGGTCCCGCCCGGGCGGCTATCTGGCCGCGACGGCCGCGTAAGGCTGCGGGCGTGGTGGAATTGGTAGACACGCCAGACTTAGAATCTGGTGACGAAAGTCGTGGGGGTTCAAGTCCCTCCGCCCGCACCACGCTGAAGCCTCATCGCGCCGCGCGATCAACCCGCTGCCTGCCGTTAAACCCCGGAACCACGGTGCCCCTATCATGAACGTCACCGAGCAACTCGCCGAAGGTCTGAAGCGCGAGTACAAGGTCACCATTGAAGCCGACGACATTGCCGCGCGTATCGATGGCAAGCTCGCCGAGCTCCAGAAAACCGTCAACATGAAGGGGTTCCGCCCCGGAAAGGTGCCGGTTCAGCTTCTCAAACGCCAGTTCGGCCCTTCGGTCGTCAACGAGGTGATCCAGCAGACTCTGCAGGACAGTTCCGGCCGCGTCATTTCCGATCAGGGCGTACGCCCCGCCATGCAGCCGACGATCGAGGACATGTCCTATGACGAGGGCAAGGACCTGGAGTTTGTCATCGCGGTGGAGATCCTGCCGGAGATCAATACCGACGATTTCTCCGGCTACAAGGTCGAGCAGCTTTCCGTCGATGTGTCCGACGCCGAGGTCGACGAAGCGATGGATCGTTTACTCAAGGCCAACAAAGACTTTGAGGATACCGACGAGGGCTACAAGGCGGCCGATGGCGATTCGGCGCGTATCGACTTCACGGGCCGGATCGACGGCGAGGCCTTCGAGGGCGGCACCGCGGAAGATCAAACCGTCGAGCTGGGCGCAGGCCGGCTTTTGCCGGAGTTTGAAGCCGGGTTGATGGGCAAGAAAGCCGGCGAGAGTTTCACGATCGACGTGACCTTCCCGAACGACTACGGCGCTGAGAACCTGGCCGGCAAGACCGCCCAGTTCGAGATCAAGGTCCATGAGGTACGCAAGGCAAAGGCAGCGGAGTTGAGCGATGAGTTCGCCGCCGCCCAGGGCGCTGAGAACGTTGCCGACCTGCGCGACAAGCTGCGCGAGCGCCTGAGCCAGGAGTACAACGAGCTTGCACGCCAACGCACAAAACGCCTGTTGCTGGACCAGCTCGCCGATACCTACGATTTCGATGTGCCCACCGGCCTCGTCGACGGCGAGTTCGAGGCGATTTGGCAGCAAATCGAGGGTGAGCTCGACCGCGGGCAAAACCCAGACCAGGATCAAGGCCAGGGTGAGCCGGTTAGCGAGGAGCGTCGCGAGGAAATGCGCGACGAGTACCGCAAGATCGCGGAGCGTCGTGTGCGTCTGGGTTTGTTGCTTAGCGATGTTGGCACCCAGAACAACATTCAGATCACCCAGGATGATATGCAGCAGGCGGTGATCGACCGGGCGCGCCAGTTCCCCGGTCAGGAAGCGCAGATCGTCCAGCACTTCCAGTCCAACCCGCAGGCTATACAGGAATTGACGGCGCCGATTCTGGAAGACCGCGTCATCGACCATATCTTGAGCCAGGTCGAGGTGACGGAGCGGTCGATCACCCCGGATGAGCTGATGAAGGTCGAGCAGGAAGACGCCGAAGAGGCCAATCCGGCCGCCAGTGGCGAGGCCAAGCCAGCGAAGAAGGCCGCGGCCAAGAAGAAGGCGCCGGCGAAGAAGGCCGCCAAAAAGACAGCGGCCAAGAAGGCACCAGCCAAAAAGGCCGCGGCAAAGAAATCTCCGGCCAAGAAGACCGCAGCGAAAAAAGCGCCAGCCAAGAAGGCGGCCACAAAGAAGGATGATACGGACGCATGACGCGCAACCTGGTGACCGGTCTCGGCGAACCCGAAATGCGGGATCCGCTTGAAATCTACGCCAACACCCTGGTGCCCATGGTGGTCGAGCAGACCTCCCGGGGTGAGCGGGCCTATGACATTTTCTCGCGCCTGTTGAAGGAACGCATCATTTTCCTTACCGGCGGTGTCAACGATGCCGTGGCCAGCCTGATCTGCGCCCAGATGCTCTATCTGGAGGCCGACAATCCGACCAAGGACATCGCGCTCTACATCAACTCACCCGGCGGCATGGTGACCGCTGGATTGGCGATGTATGACACCATGCAGTACATCCGCCCCAAGGTCTCGACGCTGTGCATCGGTCAGGCCGCCTCGATGGGCGCGTTGCTGTTATGTGCCGGGGAGAAAGAGCACCGTTTCGCACTGCCCCAGTCGCGGATCATGATTCACCAGCCCTCGGGCGGCGCGCGCGGCCAGGCCTCGGATATCGAGATCCATGCCCGTGAAATTCTCTTTGTGCGTCAGCGCCTTAACGAGATCTTCGCGCGCCACACTGGTCAAGACATCGAGGTCGTGGAAGAGAACATGGAGCGTGACACCTTTATGACGCCGGTTCAGGCTCAGGAGTTCGGACTGATCGACCAGGTGGTTGAATCGCGTACTGAGACCATGACGGAAGCGGAAAATTCGGCTGATCCCACCGATCAGAGTAGCGAATAGGGAGGTGTCGGGCCTTTTCGCTGACAGGAACGTGTACCCGTATAGTGTTGCCAATTGTCCACAGTGCTACGACATATGTACAACATCTACCCGGGTACGCAGTTGTGCCGCGTTGCGGCTTCTAGTTAACATGCGCCAGCGATAGGCCCAGAAGGACCTCGTGCTATGACAAAAGGCGGCGGCGAATCCAAGAACACGCTCTACTGCTCTTTCTGCGGCAAGAGTCAGCATGAGGTTCGTAAGCTGATTGCCGGTCCGACGGTGTTCATTTGCGATGAATGCGTCGAACTGTGCATGGATATCATCCGCGAGGAGAACAAGAGCTCCATCGTGAAGTCGCGCGACGGTGTGCCGACGCCGCGCGAGATCAATCAGGTCCTCAACGACTATGTGATTGGCCAGGACTACGCCAAGCGCATCCTGTCGGTCGCGGTCCACAACCACTACAAGCGCCTGAACAACGGCGGGCGCCAGGATCAGGTTGAACTGGCCAAGTCCAACATCCTGCTGATCGGCCCGACCGGCTGTGGCAAGACGCTGCTGGCCCAGACGCTGGCGCGCATCCTGGACGTGCCGTTCACCATGGCCGACGCGACGACCCTGACCGAGGCCGGTTATGTCGGCGAGGACGTCGAGAATATCATTCTGAAGCTGGTGCAGGCCGCCGACTACAATGTCGAGCGCGCCCAGCGCGGCATCGTCTTCATTGACGAGGTCGACAAGATCGCGCGCAAGTCCGACAACCCGTCGATCACCCGCGACGTGTCGGGCGAGGGCGTGCAGCAGGCCTTGCTCAAGATCATGGAAGGCACCATCGCCTCGGTGCCGCCCCAGGGTGGCCGCAAGCACCCGCAGCAGGAGTTCCTGCAGGTCGACACGACGAACATTCTGTTCATCTGCGGCGGTGCCTATGCCGGGCTGGAGAAGATTATCTCCGATCGCGGCAAGACGACCTCGATCGGTTTCGGCGCCGACGTGCGCTCGCCTGACGAGCGGCGCACGGGCGAGATCCTGCGCGGTGTCGAGCCGGAAGATCTTCTGAAGTTTGGTCTGATCCCCGAGTTTGTCGGCCGCTTGCCCGTGATCGCGACGCTCGACGATCTGGACGAGGGGTCCCTGGTCAAGATCCTGGCCGAGCCGAAGAACGCCCTGATCAAGCAGTACCAGAAGCTGTTTGAGATGGAGGAAATCAAGCTGGCGTTCACCGATGACGCGCTGCGCGGCATCGCCCAGAAGGCGATCGCACGCAAGACCGGCGCGCGCGGTCTGCGCTCTATTCTGGAAGGGATCCTTCTCGACACCATGTTTGAGCTTCCCAGCCTTGAAGGTGTCGAAGAGGTCGTAATCAACCGCGAGGTCGTCGACCATGGCAGCCAGCCGTTGATGATCTACGCGGAACGCGAAGACGAGGTCGCACCGGCCTCGTGAGCGAACCGCTCTTGATCCGTCCCGGTGGGCGGACCATCTGTTCCAAGGTTTCCGTTAGGTCGGGTCCGGTCGGGCTAGGACGCAGGCCGATCCGATGCATTTTTGAGTACGGAGGTATTGTTACGTGAGCTTGACTCAAGGCGCTCTCTATTCCGTTCTGCCGTTACGCGACATCGTTGTCTTCCCGCACATGATCGTGCCGCTGTTTGTCGGCCGAGAGAAATCGGTGAAGGCGCTTGAAGATGTCATGAAGGACGACAAGCAGATCCTGTTGGTCGCCCAAAAAGACGGCTCCCAGGACGATCCTGGCGCCGACGACATCTACGATATCGGCACCGTCTCGACGGTTCTGCAGCTGCTGAAACTGCCCGATGGCACCGTCAAGGTGCTGGTCGAAGGCGGTTCTCGCGCAAAAATCGTCGAGCACACGCCCAACGAGGCGTTCTTCCAGGCCTATGCCGAAGTCCTGGACGACAAGGAATCCGACGAACGTGAGCTCCAGGCGCTTGCCCGCGCGGTGATCAGCCAGTTCGAGGAATACGTCAAACTCAACAAAAAGATCCCGCCAGAGGTCCTGGTCTCGCTCAACCAGATCGAGAACTACGGCAAGCTGGTCGACACGGTCGCGTCGCACCTGACCATCAAGGTCTCCGACAAGCAGGCGCTTCTGGAGATCGATTCGGTGCTCGAGCGGCTCGAAAAGGTCTATTCGCTGATCGAAGGCGAGATCGGCGTGCTGCAGGTCGAGAAACGTATTCGCGGCCGGGTCAAGCGCCAGATGGAGAAGACCCAGCGCGAGTACTATCTGAACGAACAGATGAAGGCGATCCAGAAGGAGTTGGGCGAAGGCGAAGACGGCCGCGACGAGGCCGGCGAGTACGAAGAGAAGATCGCCAACACCAAACTCTCGAAGGAAGCGCGAGAAAAGGCGCTGGCCGAGGTCAAGAAGCTTCGGACCATGAGCCCGATGTCGGCCGAGGCGACGGTGGTCCGGAACTACCTCGACTGGATGCTGACCATCCCGTGGAAGAAACGCACGCGCCTGAAGAAGGACCTGAAGCACGCCCAGCATGTGCTGGATAACGACCATTATGGTCTGGAGAAGGTCAAGGAACGGATCGTTGAGTATCTGGCGGTGCAACTGCGCCGTTCGAAGCTGAAGGGACCGATCCTGTGTCTGGTCGGACCGCCGGGTGTCGGCAAGACGTCACTGGGCAAGTCCATCGCGCGCGCGACCGGTCGCAATTTCGTTCGCATGTCGCTAGGCGGCGTTCGCGACGAGGCCGAGGTGCGTGGTCATCGCCGAACCTATATCGGTTCGATGCCCGGCAAGATCATCCAGGGCATGAAGAAGGCGAAGTCATCGAACCCGCTCTTCCTGCTCGACGAGATCGACAAGCTGGGTGCTGATTGGCGCGGCGATCCGTCGTCGGCGCTGCTTGAGGTCCTTGACCCCGAACAGAACTCGACGTTCAACGATCACTATCTGGAAGTCGACTACGACCTCTCAGACGTGATGTTCGTGACGACGGCGAACTCGACTCGTATTCCGCAGCCGTTGATGGATCGCATGGAGCTGATCCGTATCTCCGGTTACACCGAAGACGAGAAAGTTCACATCGCGCAGGAACATCTGATCCCTAAGCAGTTGCAAGCGCATGGCTTGAAGGCTGAAGAGTGGTCGATCTCCGAGGGCGCATTGCGCGACCTCGTGCGCTACTACACCCGAGAGGCCGGCGTCCGGAACCTCGAACGTCAGCTCGCCAATCTACAGCGTAAGGCGGTCCGCGATATCGTCGCCGACGGCGTCAAGGACGTGAAGGTGACCAGCCGCAATCTCGGCAAGTATGCCGGCGTGCGCCAGTTCCGCTATGGCGAGGCCGAGCGCGAGGACATGGTTGGCGTTACGACCGGCCTGGCCTGGACTGAAGTCGGCGGTGAATTGCTGTCGATCGAGGCGGTGGTGCTGCCCGGCCGCGGCAAGATGACGATCACCGGCAAGCTGGGCGACGTCATGCAAGAATCGGTGCAGGCGGCAAAGAGCTATGTCCGCTCGCAGGCGCCTGAACTGGGCTTGAAGCCGACGATTTTCGATCGTCGCGACATTCACGTTCACGTGCCCGAGGGCGCAACGCCCAAGGATGGACCGTCGGCCGGTATCGCCATGTTCACGTCGATCCTCTCCGCGCTGACCGGCATTCCGGTCAAGTGCACGGTCGCGATGACCGGCGAGATCACCTTGCGCGGACGCGTTTTGCCGATCGGCGGGTTGAAGGAAAAGCTCCTCGCGGCCCATCGCGGCGGCATCAAGACGGTGCTGATCCCACGCGATAACGAAAAGGATCTCGCGGACATACCCGACAACGTTAAACGCGGAATTGAGATCGTGCCCGTTGCGTCGGTCGAGGAAGTCCTGGAGCGCGTGCTTGTGGACAAGCCCGTGCCGATCGAGTGGACCGAGGACGATGCCGAGGCGGCCGAGAAAATGAGCAAGCGTTCCGACGATGATGTCGGCGATGTCATCACGCACTGAACGAGCACTTGTCATCCACATCAAATGGCGTTAATCCGCGCGTTACTGTTTGTCTGCGTTGACGCCATCGCGAGCGGAACGATAGACTGACAATGCTCTGGGGATGCCTGTCTATGTTGATCCAATCACCAACAGCCGAATCGTGGGAGGGGGCCTTACTGTGAACAAGAACGATCTGATTGCCAAAGTGGCGGACGAGTCTGGTTTGACGAAAGCCGATGCCGGTCGTGCCGTCGATTGCGTGTTTGATTGTATTTCATCGTCGCTTGCGTCGGGCAGCGAAGTTCGTCTTGTCGGTTTCGGCACCTTCTCGGTTGCCAATCGTGCAGCCAGCGAAGGTCGCAATCCGCGCACCGGCGAGCGTATTAAAATCCCGGCGTCGAAGCAGCCGAAGTTCAAGGCCGGTAAAGCCCTGAAGGAAGCTGTCAACTAACCGAGTTGACCGACGATAAGTTTTCGAGCTGCCGGTTGCCTCTCGTGGGTGCCGGCAGTTTTCGTTTGGACGTTCAACGACGCCGCCGTGATGTCATGCTGCTCGTCTTGAGAACGATGGCGGTTGCACAAGACAATGTGACGGATTAGACGGGCCGCGTTTGTCGGCTTTGTTGCGACAAGAACCTTTGGGGGCGATTAGCTCAGCTGGGAGAGCAACTCGTTTACACCGAGTAGGTCGGCGGTTCGATCCCGTCATCGCCCACCATGCCCCGATGCCCTGAACCTGGTGCTGCCGACCCGGTCTCCCGATCTGACAGTGTGGCCACGTCTGTCCGGTCGCTGATACACTCCATGGGCGTCAAATGGGGCATTGGTCGAAAGCCTGTATTTTCCTTGACGCCCTAATGGCGCTAACGTAGATGATGCGCCTTCGCGAATGGCCCCTTAAGGGGGTGTAGCTCAGTCCGGTTAGAGCGCTGGCCTGTCACGCCAGAGGTCGCGGGTTCGAGTCCCGTCACTCCCGCCATTTCCCCTTAAATTTGAGCACGTTAGGGCGGCAATAGCCCGTCTCCGTTCGGGCCGGCCGCCAAAGCGTCCGTGACCGGGCTTCGTGCTCGAAATGTTGTCTCACAACAGCCTTCACAGGTCAGGTGAGGGGCAATATAAGGGGGCGCGCGATAGAGAGAGATCCATGAACGAACTGCTTCTGGAATATCTGCCGATTCTGATTTTCCTGGGCCTGGCCATAGCCATGGCCAGCGTAATGATCGGGATGTCCTATATGTTGGGGCAGCAGAAACCGGATCCAGAAAAGCTGTCATCCTATGAATGTGGGTTCGATGCTTTCGACGATGCGCGGCAGCAGTTCGACGTCCGGTTCTATCTGGTCGCCATCCTCTTCATCATTTTTGATCTAGAGGTCGCCTTCCTGTTTCCCTGGGCGGTGTCGCTCAGCGAGATCGGATTGTTCGGCTTCTGGTCGATGGTCGTTTTCCTCGGCGTGCTGACCATCGGTTTCATTTATGAATGGCGTAAGGGAGCTCTCGAATGGGAGTAGAACCAACCGGCATCGCCAACATTCCCCCCGGACCCGATCAGGACGCACTGCTGAGAAAGGTTGCCGAGGAAGTTCAAGACAAGGGCTATGTGCTGTCCCATGTCGACAAGCTGGTCAACTGGGCGCGCACCGGAAGCCTTTGGCCGATGACGTTCGGTCTGGCGTGTTGCGGTGTGGAGATGATCCACGCCTATATGAGTCGTTATGACCTCGACCGCTTCGGCGTTATTCCGCGCGCCAGCCCGCGTCAGTCTGACGTGATGATCGTCGCGGGCACGCTGTGCAACAAGATGGCACCAGCGTTGCGCAAACTCTATGACCAGATGCCCGAGCCGCGCTGGGTGATTTCCATGGGTTCGTGCGCGAATGGCGGTGGCTACTATCACTACTCCTATTCGGTCGTCAGAGGCTGCGACCGGATCGTGCCTGTGGATATCTACGTGCCCGGTTGTCCGCCGACGGCCGAAGCGCTGGTCTACGGCATTCTGCAGTTGCAGAAGAAGATCCGTCGCACCGGCACGATCAGGCGCTAGGCCGGGTTCGGGATCGCCGCCGCCATGACAGAAGCCTTGCTTGAGATCGGTCACGCCGCCGAGGCCAGGTTCGGTGGTCAGGCAGGACCACTGACACTTGACCGCGGTCAGGCAACGCTGGCCGCGACGGTTGACGCGCTGATCCCGCTGCTGACTTGGCTGAGGGATGATTCCAACTGCCTTTTCAAGCAACTGGTTGATGTCACGGCGGTTGATTACCCTGAGAGGCCGGATCGCTTCGACGTCATCTACAATCTCTTGAGCCTGCGCCTGAACATGCGCCTTCGGGTCAAGCTCGTGGTCGGCGATGATGTCGCGGTGCCGTCCGCTACGGGGATCTATAGCTCCGCCAACTGGCTCGAGCGCGAGGTCTGGGACATGTACGGCATCTATTTCGCCAGCCACCCGGATCTGCGCCGCATTCTGACCGATTATGGGTTCGAGGGGCATCCGCAACGGAAGGACTTCCCGCTGACCGGCTATGTTGAGATGCGCTATGACGAGGATCAGAAGCGTGTAGTCTACGAGCCCGTCAAACTGACCCAGGCCTACCGCAACTTCGACTATCTGTCGCCGTGGGAAGGGTCGTTCGACGTCTTGCCGGGCGACGAAAAGGCCGAAGCGGACGAGAAAGAGGCCGGCGAAAATGGCTGAAGTCCAGATCAAGACGACGACGCTGAACTTCGGGCCCCAGCATCCGGCCGCCCATGGCGTGCTGCGCCTGGTGCTGGAGATGGACGGCGAGGTCGTCGAGCGGGCCGATCCGCATATCGGTCTCTTGCACCGCGGCACCGAGAAACTGATCGAGTACAAGACCTATCTGCAGGCGGTGCCCTATTTCGACCGTCTCGATTACGTGTCGCCCATGTGTCAGGAGCATGCCTATGCGCTGGCCGTCGAGACGTTGTTGGGCATCGAAGTGCCGCCGCGCGGCCAGCATGTCCGGGTGTTGTTCTCCGAGATCACCCGCGTCCTGAACCATCTGCTGAACATCACGACGTTCGCGCTGGACGTTGGCGCGATCACGCCATCGCTATGGGCGTTCGAAGAGCGCGAGAAACTGATGGAGTTCTACGAGGGCGTTTCCGGTGCCAGGCTCCATTCGGCCTACTTCCGCCCCGGGGGCGTCCATCGTGATCTGCCGGCCGGTATGGAAGACGAGATCGGCGCCTACTTCGAGACCTTCCTCAACGTCATCGACGATATCGAACACCTGTTGAACGAGAACCGCATCTTCAAGCAGCGCACGGTCGATATTGGTATTGTATCGGCCGAGGATGCATTGGACTGGGGTTTCACCGGTCCGATGCTGCGTGGCGCCGGGGTGCCATGGGATCTGCGCAAGGCGCAACCCTATGACTCCTATGCCCAGTTCAACTTCGACATTCCGGTCGGCAAGCAGGGTGACTGTTACGAGCGCTACATGGTGCGGCTCGAGGAGATGCGCCAAAGCGTGCGCATCATCAAGCAGTGCCTGGAGACCATGCCCGACGGTCCCGTCCATTCCGAAGACCCGAAGGTATCGCCGCCGCGCCGGGCGCTGATGAAACAGTCGATGGAAGCGTTGATCCATCACTTCAAGCTCTATACCGAGGGCTATCACGTCCCAGCCGGCGAGGCTTACGCGGCGGTCGAGGCGCCCAAGGGCGAATTCGGCGTGTTCCTGGTGTCCGACGGCACCAACAAACCCTATCGATGCCGCATCAAGGCGCCCGGCTTCTTGCACCTTCAGTCCAGCGACTTCCTGTGCAAGGGACATATGCTGGCGGATGCCGCTGCCATCATTGGCAGCATGGATATCGTGTTCGGGGAGATCGACCGATGAGTATGGCGCGCGGACGCCCCGTGGCCCTGGACAAGCAGCCGGAGAGTTTCGCGTTCTCCGCTGAGAACGTGGAGAAGGTCAACGCGATCGTGGCGAAGTACCCTGAGGGACGCCAGCGGAGCGCCGTCCTGCCGCTTCTGGACCTGGCCCAGCGCCAGACAGGCTGGGTGCCGGTCGCGGCCATGGACCATATCGCCGAAGTCCTGGATATCCCGCCGATCCATGTCTACGAGGTCGCGACCTTCTATACCATGTTCAACCTGGAACCGGTGGGCGAGTACCTGGTTCAGGTCTGCACGACCACGCCCTGTATGCTGCGCGGGTCCGACGACGTGGTCGGGGCATGCCGCAAATACCTGGGCATCGATTGGGACGAGACGACGGCCGACGGCAAGTTCACCCTAAAAGAAGTTGAGTGTCTGGGCGCCTGCGTCAACGCGCCGATGGTGCAAGTCAACGACGACTACTATGAGGACCTGGACGCGGAGAAAACGATCGCGCTGCTGGAAGCGCTGAGCCGCGGCGAGAAACCCAAGATCGGCCCCCAGAACGGCCGCCATTCGTCCGAGCCGGTTTCCGGCGCCAAAGTCTTGCAAGGCGAGGTCTGAACATGCTGCAGGACAAGGACCGCATCTTTACCAACCTCTATGGCTTCGAGAGCCCCGGCCTGGACGCCGCGCGCCGGCGTGGTGACTGGGATGGCACGGCGGCGATCCTGGCCAAGGGGCCGGACGCCATCGTCGAGGAGATCAAGACGTCGGGCCTCAGGGGCCGCGGCGGCGCCGGTTTCCCGTCGGGTCTGAAGTGGTCGTTCATGCCCAAGGAACGGCCCGAGGGGCAACCCGCCTATCTGGTCGTCAACGCTGACGAGAGCGAGCCCGGTACCTGCAAGGACCGCGACATCATGCGCCATGACCCGCACAAGCTGGTCGAGGGCTGCCTGCTCGCCGGCTTCGCCATGCGCGCCAACGCCGCCTACATCTATATCCGCGGCGAGTTCTATAACGAGTCCGTGGCATTGCAGATCGCGATCGACGAGGCCTACGAGGCCGGTCTGATCGGCAAGAATGCCTGCGGCTCCGGCTACGATTTCGATGTCTTCCTGCACCGCGGCGCCGGCGCCTATATCTGTGGCGAGGAAACCGCACTTCTGGAAAGCCTGGAAGGCAAGAAGGGCCAGCCGCGCCTGAAACCGCCGTTCCCCGCCATGGCGGGCCTCTATGGTTGCCCGTCGACGGTGACCAATGTGGAGACCGTCGCGGTGTCGCCGACCATCATGCGGCGCGGCGGCGACTGGTTTGCCTCGTTCGGGCGGCCCAAGAACTCCGGCACCAAGCTCTTCTGCATCTCCGGCCATGTGAACGAGCCGTGCAACGTCGAAGAGGAGATGAGCATTCCGTTGAAGGAGCTCATCGAAAAGCATGCCGGCGGCGTGCGTGGCGGTTGGGATAACCTGCTGGCCATCATTCCCGGCGGTTCGTCGGTGCCGGTGATCCCGAAATCGGTATGTGACGAGGTCCTGATGGATTTCGACGCGCTGATGGAAGTGAAGTCGGGCCTGGGGACCGCCGCCGTCATCGTCATGGACAAGTCCACCGATATCGTGCGGGCGATCTGGCGCTTGTCGAAGTTCTATAAACACGAGAGCTGCGGTCAGTGCACGCCGTGCCGGGAAGGAACCGGTTGGATGATGCGGATCATGAAGCGCCTGATCGACGGCGATGCATCGGTCGAAGAGATCGACATGCTGCAGGCCGTCACCAAACAGGTCGAGGGCCACACGATCTGCGCGCTTGGCGACGCGGCGGCCTGGCCGATCCAAGGACTGATCCGCCATTTCCGGCCCGAGCTTGAACGGCGTATCCAAGAGCGTGGCGGCGCGACGCCGGTCGCGGCGGAATAGGGGCGGGCGATGACCGACACCGTCAAGCTCACCATCGACGGGGTGGAGATCGAGGTCGACAAGCGGTTGACCCTGCTGCAGGCCTGCGAACTGGCCGGTGCCGAGGTGCCGCGCTTCTGTTTCCATGACCGCCTGACGATCGCCGGCAACTGCCGGATGTGCCTGGTTCAGGTCGAGAAGGCGCCGAAGCCGGTGGCGTCCTGCGCACAGCCCGTGGCTGACGGCATGGTCGTGCATACCCGTGGCGATGTTGCCGGTGGTGCCCAGCGTGGCGCCATGGAGTTCCTGCTGATCAACCATCCACTCGACTGCCCGATCTGCGATCAGGGCGGTGAATGCGATCTGCAGGACCAGGCGATGGGCTACGGGCTCGGCATCAGTCGGTTCCACGAACACAAGCGCTCCGTCCAGGAGAAAGAGTTCGGGCCGCTGATCAAGACCTACATGACGCGCTGCATCCATTGCACGCGCTGTATCCGCTTCATGGACGAGATCGCCGGCGTGCCCAGCCTGGGCGCGACCGGTCGTGGCGAGGACATGGAGATCACGACCTATATAGAGAACGGCATCAATTCTGAGCTCAGCGGCAATGTGATCGATCTATGCCCGGTCGGCGCGTTGACGTCCAAACCCTATGCCTTTGTCGCGCGGCCGTGGGAGCTCAAGAAAACTGATTCCGTCGATGTGCTGGATGGCGTTGGCAGCAACATCCGTGTCGATGCGCGCGGCCGCGAGGTGCTGCGCGTCCTGCCGCGCCTGCACGAAGACATCAACGAGGAATGGCTCTCCGACAAGTCGCGCTTTGCCGTCGACGGTCTGATGCGCCGCCGCCTCGACACGCCCTATGTCCGCAAGGCTGGCAAGCTGGAGCCGGTATCGTGGGAAGAGGCGTTACAGGCTGCCGCCGACAAGCTGAACCGGACCGACGGCGCGAAGATTGCCGCGTTGGCGGGCGATCAGGTCGACTGCGAGGCGATGACCGCGCTGCTGGCGCTGCTTGACCAGAAGGGCTCACCCCATCGCGATTGCCGCCTGGACGGCATGAAGGTCGATCCCGCCGTGCGGACCTCCTATCTCTTCAACACAACGATTGCCGGCATCGAGCAGGCAGATGCCTGCCTGATCGTCGGCGCCAACCCGCGCAAGGAAGCTGCGCTGATCAACGCGCGGCTGCGCAAGCGTTGGTTGATGGGCGGATTTGAGGTCGGCGTTGTCGGCCCGCAGGTCGATCTGACCTATCCCTCAAGTTATCTGGGCGCCGGACCGCGTACCCTGCAGGAGATCGCCGAGGGCAGTAGCACCTTTGCCGGTGTCCTGAAACGCGCCGAACGACCGATGATCATCGTCGGTGCCGGCGCGCTGGCGCGCGATGACGGCGCGGCCGTCCTCGCGTTGGTACGCCAGATCGCTGAGGCCAGTGGTGCCGGAAGCGACGACTGGAATGGTGTGAACGTTCTGCACACGGCGGCATCGCGTGTCGGCGGCCTTGACCTTGGCTTCGTGCCGGGCGAGGGCGGGCGCGACACCGCGGGTATTCTGGCCGGCGCCGAAGACGGCGCCATCGAGGTCGTCTATCTGCTTGATGCCGACGGACCGGGTATCGAGCGGTTGGCCAATAGCTTTGTAATCTATCAGGGCCACCACGGCGACCACGGCGCCCGTGTCGCGGACATCATCCTGCCCGGCGCGGCCTATACGGAAAAGGACGCAATCTACGTCAACATGGAAGGCCGTCCGCAGCAGGCCGCGCGCGCCGTCTTTCCGCCGGGTGAAGCGCGCGAGGATTGGAAGATCATCCGGGCGCTATCCGGCGCCATGGGTGCCGCCGTGCCGATGGATACGATCGACGACGTGCGTACGCGTATGTTCGAGATTGCGCCTCATCTTGGTGCCAGCGACGAGATCGTTGCGGCGGCGTGGCAGGCCTTTGGGACGGCCGGCACGCTCGACGATACGGCGTTCAGCGCGGCCGTCGACAACTTCTATATGACGTGCCCGATCAGCCGGGCGTCGCCGACCATGGCCCAGTGCACCGAGGCCTTTGTCAACGCGAGCGGGGAGGCGACGGGAACCGATGGCTGAGTTCATTCAGTCGCCCTTCGTAACCGGCTACCTGTGGCCGTTCATCCTGATCGTCTTGTCGATCATCGCGATCATTGTGCCGGTGTTGATTGCGGTCGCTTACCTGACCTATGCCGAGCGCAAGGTCATGGCGGCCATGCAGCTTCGCATGGGCCCCAATGTCGTCGGGCCGTTTGGGCTGTGGCAGCCGTTCGCTGACGGTCTGAAACTGTTCCTGAAGGAGACCATTGTTCCGACAGGCGCCAACAAGGTGGTCTTTGTTCTGGCGCCGATGATCACCTTCATCCTAGCGATGATCGGTTGGGCGGTGATCCCGTTCGATGACGGTTGGGTCTTGGCGGATATCAATGTCGGTATCCTCTACCTGTTCGCGGTCTCCTCGCTCGGTGTCTACGGCATCATCATGGCCGGCTGGGCGTCGAATTCGAAGTACGCGTTCCTGGGTGCGCTGCGTTCGGCGGCCCAGATGGTGTCTTATGAAGTCGCGATCGGCTTCGTCCTGATCACTGTTCTGGTCTGCGTGGGATCGCTGAACCTCTCCGATATCGTTCGGGCCCAGGACGAGGGTGTTTGGTTCTTCATCCCGTTGTTCCCGATGTTCGTCATCTTCATTATCTCCGCGCTCGCCGAGACCAATCGGGCGCCGTTCGACCTGCCGGAAGCCGAATCGGAATTGGTCGCCGGCTTCAACGTCGAGTATTCGGCGATGACCTTCGCGCTCTTCTTCCTTGGCGAATACGCGAACATGATTCTGATGAGCGCCTTGGCGACCACCCTGTTCCTCGGCGGTTGGCTGGCGCCGTTCGGGGTCGAGCCGTTCACATGGATCCCAGGGCCGATCTGGTTCATCCTGAAGGTCTTCTTGTGTCTTTTCTTCTTCCTTTGGGTGCGCGCGACATTCCCGCGCTACCGCTACGATCAACTGATGCGCCTGGGCTGGAAGGTCTTCCTGCCCATCTCGCTGGCCGCCGTCGTGATCGTTTCGGGCGCACTCCTTGTCTTCGATTGGTTGCCGCGATGAAGCCCATCATGCTAAGGCGCGACCCGTTCCGGGGAGACTTCTGATATGGCGTTTCTCGATCGCACCGCGCGCTCGCTGCTGCTGGCCGAACTGGTCTCCGGCATGTCGCTGACGTTCCGTTACATGTTTCGGCGTCGCGCGACCGTGAACTACCCTTACGAAAAGGGACCGCTGTCGCCCCGGTTCCGGGGCGAGCATGCGCTGCGGCGTTATCCCAATGGCGAGGAGCGCTGCATCGCCTGCAAGTTGTGCGAGGCGATCTGTCCGGCACAGGCGATCCACATCGAAGCGGAGCCGCGCGAAGACGGCAGCCGGCGTACGACCCGCTACGACATCGACATGACCAAGTGCATCTATTGCGGCTTCTGCGAGGAGGCCTGTCCGGTCGATGCCATTGTTGAAGGTCCGAACTTTGAATACGCGACGGAAACGCGCGAAGAACTGTTCTATGACAAGCAGAAGCTGCTCGACAACGGCGACCGCTGGGAACAGGAAATCGCCGCGCGCCTCGCTGCCGATGCGCCCTACCGTTAGTCGGATCTAAAAGGGGCACAAGACATGATCATTCAGACCTTGGCATTTTATGTCTTCGCGGCAATCACTGTCGCCTCGGCTGTGATGGTCATTTCCGCGCGCAACCCCGTGCACTCTGTCCTGTTCCTGATCCTGGCCTTCTTCAACTCCGCCGGCCTGTTCGTACTTCTGGGCGCGGAGTTCCTGGCAATGGTTCTGGTCGTTGTCTATGTCGGCGCGGTCGCGGTGTTGTTCCTGTTCGTCGTCATGATGCTCGACATCAACATCACCGAGCTGCGCCAAGGTTTCCTGCAATACCTGCCGATCGGCGGACTTATAGGCCTGATCCTGTTGATCGAGTTGATCCTGGTCGGCGGTGGCTGGGTCCTGCACCCCGAGCTGTTCGGCGCGGCGCAGGCGCCGATGCCCAACCCGGCGATACGCTCCAACACCGCGGCAATCGGTGACTTGATGTACACCCGCTATGTCTTCCTGTTCCAGGGCGCCGGCATGGTACTGCTGATTGCGATGATCGGCGCCATTGTGCTGACGCTGCGCCACCGAACGGTGCGACGCCAGGTCATCCGCGATCAGGTCGCGCGGCGCCCGGAGGATGCGGTCGAGGTTCGCAAGGTGCGGCCGGGGGAGGGCATCTGATATGGAAGTCGGTCTGGCCCACTACCTCACCGTCGGCGCGATTCTGTTCACGCTCGGCATTCTCGGCATCTTCCTGAACCGCAAGAACGTCATCATCATCTTGATGTCGGTCGAGCTGATGTTGCTTGCCGTCAATATCAACCTGGTGGCGTTTTCGGCCGAGCTCGGTGACCTCGTCGGTCAGATCTTCGCCATGCTGGTCTTGACCGTTGCGGCGGCGGAGGCCGCCATTGGCCTTGCCATCCTGGTCGTCTATTTCCGCAATCGCGGCTCGATCGCGGTTGAGGACATCAACATGATGAAGGGCTGAGCGTTGCACGCCGCAATTGTTTTCCTGCCCTTGATAGGCGCCATCTTGTCGGGCCTGTTCGGCCGGCAGCTTGGCCCCAAATGGGCGCCCATTACGACATGTGTCCTGATGGTCGCGTGCTGTGTGCTGGCCTGGATCGTCTTCTTCGACATCACCGTGGCCGGCAACGTGCGCGAGGTACAGCTCTTTACCTGGATCGATTCCGGTGCATTCGAGGTCGACTGGGCGCTCTACTTCGACCAGGTCACGGCGGTGATGTTGATCGTTGTGACGACCGTCTCGATGGTCGTTCATATCTATTCGATCGGCTACATGGAGCACGATCCGCACCGCCAGCGGTTTTTCGCCTATCTGTCGCTCTTCACGTTCTCCATGCTGATGCTGGTGACCGCCGACAACTTCGTGCAGCTCTTCTTCGGTTGGGAAGGCGTCGGTCTCTGCAGCTATCTCCTGATCGGCTTCTGGTACAAGCGGCCCAGCGCGAACGCCGCGGCGATCAAGGCGTTCGTCGTCAACCGCGTCGGCGATTTCGGCTTCGCACTCGGCATCATGGGTGTCTTTCTGGTCTATAACGCCGTCTCGTTCGACGCGGTGTTCAACGCCACGCCCGATGTCGCCGGTTCGACCTTCACCTTCCTGAATTGGGAAGTCGACACGCTGACCACGCTGTGTCTGCTGCTCTTCGTCGGCGCCATGGGCAAGTCGGCGCAGGTGCCGCTGCACACCTGGCTGCCGGACGCCATGGAAGGTCCGACCCCGGTCTCTGCGCTAATCCATGCCGCAACCATGGTGACCGCCGGCGTCTTCATGGTCGTGCGCCTGTCGCCGATGTTCGAGTACGCGCCCTATGCCCTGATGTTCGTCTGTTTCATCGGTGCGACGACGGCGTTCTTCGCGGCGACTATCGGCATCGCTCAGAACGACATCAAACGGGTCATCGCCTATTCCACGTGCAGCCAGCTCGGCTACATGTTCTTCGCCTGCGGCGTCGGGGCCTATGCCGCCGCTCTGTTCCATTTGGCGACCCACGCCTGTTTCAAGGCGCTTCTGTTCCTGGGCTCCGGCCAGGTCATCCACGCCATGCACGACGAACAGGACATGCGGCGCATGGGCGGGCTGTGGCGCAAGATACCGATCACCTATGCCTATATGTGGATCGGTAGCCTGGCGCTTGCGGGTATACCGTTCTTCGCCGGCTACTTCTCCAAGGACCTGATCATCGAGTCCGCCTTTGCCGCGCACACCAACATGGGCCTCTACGCCTATTGGATGGGCGTCGCCGGCGCGATCCTGACCGCGCTTTATTCCTGGCGCCTAATCTTCATGACCTTCCACGGCCGCCCGCGCATGTCCAAGGAGACCGAGGACCATGTGCACGAGGCGCCCAAGGTCATGTGGATGCCGCTTCTGATCCTGGCGCTGGGTTCAATTTTTGGCGGCTTCGGGTTCCTGGGCGGCGTGATGGTGGCCGATGGCGGTGAACCGTTCTTCGGTGATTCCATCCTAGTGCTCGGCCATAACGTGATCACCGAGGCTCATCACATTCCGTCCTGGGCCATCTTCACGCCGCTGGTCGGCGCCTTGCTCGGTGTTCTCGCCGCCTTTGTCTGCTACATGCGGCGGCCGGCATGGCCGGGCCGGATCGCCAGCGCGGCACGCCCGATCTATCTGCTTCTGCTCAACAAGTACTACGTCGACGAGCTCTACGATTGGATGTTCGTGCGTCCCGCCAAACGGCTCGGTCACGGGTTGTGGAAGGCGATTGACGGTAAGGTGATCGACGGCCTTGGACCCGACGGGATCGCGGCGGCAACATTGGATCTCGCCAGAAAGGCGAAGGTGCTGCAGTCCGGCTACGTCTACCACTATGCCTTTGCCATGCTGATCGGCGTCGCTGTCGTCGTGACCTGGTTCCTGTTCCGGACCGTGGGTTAGGGGTGAGCGAGCATGGCTGACTGGCCCCTTTTGACCCTGGCGATCGTGCTGCCCCTGATCGGGGCGGCGTTCATCCTTGCCATCCGCGGCGAGGACGAAGAGATCGTCAATCGCAATGCGCGTTATGTCGCGCTGTGGACATCGCTCCTGACGTTGATTGTCACGGTCGTGATCTGGGTCTTGTTCGACCCTTCGACCCATGAGTTCCAGTTTGTCGAGCAAGTGCCGTGGATTCCCGCCTACGGTATTCAGTACTACCTCGGCATCGACGGCATCTCGCTCTTCCTGATCGTTCTGTCGGCGTTCCTGACGCCGGTCTGCATCCTATGCAGCTGGGACTCGGTCAAGGTCAGGGTGAAGGAGTACATGATCGCGTTCCTGGTCATGGAAACGCTGATGATCGGCGTCTTCTGCGCGCTCGACTTCGTACTCTTCTACCTCTTCTTCGAAGCGATGCTGATCCCGATGTTCCTGATCATCGGTGTCTGGGGCGGGCCGCGTCGCATCTATTCGGCGTTCAAGTTCTTTCTCTATACGCTGGTCGGCTCGGTGCTGCTCTTGATCGCGCTGTTGGTCATGTATTTCGAGACCGGTACGACCAACATCCCCGATCTGATGAACGCGGGTTTCGATCCGGACCTGCAGCGCTGGTTGTGGCTTGCCATGTTCGCCTCCTTCGCGGTCAAGGTGCCGATGTGGCCGGTCCATACCTGGCTGCCTGACGCTCATGTCGAGGCGCCGACCGCTGGCTCCGTCATCCTGGCAGGCGTGTTGTTGAAGATGGGTGGCTATGGCTATCTGCGCTTCTCGCTGCCGATGCTGCCAGACGCGTCCGCGTACTTCGCGCCCTTCATTTTCGTCCTCAGCATTATCGCGATCATCTATACCTCGCTCGTCGCGCTGATGCAGGAGGACATGAAGAAGCTGATCGCCTATTCGTCAGTCGCCCATATGGGCTTCGTCACGGCCGGCATCTTCACCATGAACCAGCAGGGCCTTGAGGGCGGCATCTTCCAGATGCTGAGTCACGGCGTCGTTTCGGCCGCGCTCTTCCTGTGTGTCGGCGTGATCTACGACCGCATGCACACGCGCCTGATCGATCGCTATGGCGGCCTGGTCTCCCGCATGCCGAAGTACGCTTTCATCTTCATGGTTTTCATGATGGCGTCGGTCGGTCTGCCCGGTACGTCGGGTTTCGTGGGCGAATTCCTGGTCCTGGTCGGCACCTTCGAGGCCAATACCTGGGTCGCTCTGTTTGCCACCACCGGCATCATCCTCGGCGCGACCTACATGCTCTGGCTCTACCGCCGTGTCGTCTTTGGCGAGATGGTGCGTGAAGACCTGCGCGACATCCTGGACTGCAACCGCCGCGAACTCCTTTACTTCGTGCCGATGATCATCGTGGTGCTGGTCATGGGTATCTATCCCGATGCCTTCCTGTCGGCGATGCACGCGTCCGTGGAGCACCTGGTCAGCCAGACCCAGGGCACGGTGTCTCTCGCCCAAGTGGGCGCGAACTAGGGGCCGGCGATGATCGATTTGGCAACCAGCGACGTCATCCAGGTTCTGCCCGAGCTGTGGTTCGCGGTGATCGGCATGGCGCTTTTGATGGTCGGCGCCTTTGCCGGTAACGGCGCGACCCGGTTGATCATGGTGCTGACGATCATCTCGTTCGTCGTCGCGGGTTTCCTGGTCGGCGTCGTGCCGGGACCATCGCAGGCGTTTGACGGTCTCATCATCAACGATGACTTCTCCGTCTTCATGAAGATCCTGGTCCTGATCGGCGGCGGCCTGACGCTGATCCTGAGCCTTGGCTACCTGCGGCGCGAGGGTATCGAGCGTTTCGAGTACCCGATCCTGGTCGTGCTGGCGACGCTCGGCATGTTCATCATGATCTCGGCCAACGACTTCATGTCGCTGTACGTCGGCCTGGAGATGCAGAGTCTGGCGCTCTATGTCTGCGCGGCGTTCAAGCGCGACAGCCTGAGATCGTCCGAGGCCGGCTTAAAGTACTTCGTCCTCGGCGCGGTCGCCTCGGGCATGCTGCTTTATGGCTGTTCCATGGTCTATGGCTTCTCCGGTACCACGTCGTTCGATGAACTGGCCGGCCTGCTTGATGGCATGCCGCCCAGCGAGGTCTCGATCGGCCTGATCGTCGGCCTGGTCTTCATCGCCGCCGGCCTGGCGTTCAAGGTCTCGGCCGTGCCGTTCCACATGTGGACGCCGGATGTCTATGAAGGCGCGCCGACGCCAGTCACCGCCTTCTTCTCAGTCGCGCCCAAGATCGCCGCGATCGCGCTGTTGCTCCGGGTCATGATGGGGCCGTTCGAGGCCTTGTTCGACCAGTGGCAGCAGATCGTCTTCCTGCTTGCCGTCGCATCGATGCTGCTGGGCGCGTTCGGCGCCATCGGACAGCGCAACATCAAACGCCTGATGGCCTATAGCTCGATCGGCCATGTCGGCTATGCACTGGTCGGTCTGGCGGCCGGCAACCAGGCCGGCATCAACGGCGTCGTCATCTATATGGCGATCTACCTCGCCATGGGTGCGGGGACCTGGGGATGCATCCTGGCCATGCGCCGTCAGGACTCCATGGTCGAGAGCATCGATGACCTCGCCGGTCTGTCGACAAACAATCCCGCCATGGCGCTTGCCATCGGCATTTTCATGTTCTCGATGGCGGGCATTCCGCCGCTCGCCGGGTTCTTCGGTAAGTTCTACGTCTTCCTGGCGGCGGTCGATGCGGGTCTCTATACGCTCGCCGTCGTCGGTGTGCTGACCAGCGTGATCGGCGCCTTCTACTATCTGCGCATCGTCAAGATCATGTATTTCGACGACCCCGCCGAAAAGTTCGATTCCCCGGCGGGACGCGAGATCACCTATGTCGTTCTGATCACCGCCGCGTTTACGGCGCTCTTCTTCCTCTATACCGGCCCGCTTCTGTCGGGCGCTGATGCGGCGGCCACGGCCTTGATGCCCGCCACAGGCGATGCCGTGCAGGCGGCCCTATCGCCGTGACCATCGCGCTGCCGGCCGGCTTTTCGCTGGTCGATCTGGAGACCACCACCAGTACCAACGACGAGGCGCTTGCACGCGCAAGAGACGGCGCGCCGGAGGGCACGATGGTCTTGGCGCGCCGGCAGACGTCGGGCCGCGGGCGGCGCGGCCGGTCCTATATCTCAACGCCGGGCAATCTCTTTGTCAGTCTGATCTTGCGCCCGGACATGGCGCCAGACCTGGCAGCATTGTCCGGTTTCGCCGCCTCGCTGGCGATTGCCGAGACGATCGACGACGTGGCGCCGGACGTGCCGTTGGCGACGTGTAAGTGGCCCAACGACGTCCTCGTGGATGGCAAGAAGGTCGGCGCGATCCTGATAGAGGCATCGTCGACGCAAGGTGTCGTCGACTCGCTCGTTGTCGGCATGGGTGTGAACCTGACCGCCCATCCTGAGATTGCCGATTATCCGGCCGGCGATCTCGCTGCTCTCGGCGCGCCGGGCCTGACACCCGACAGGTTTCTGGAGCGCCTTACCATCCATCTCGATCGCTGGCTGAAGGTGTGGCGGCGCGACGGCATGGCGGGTCTGCGCGAGGCATGGCTTGCGCGCGCTGCCGGTCTCGGTAAGCCAATCCAGGTGCGTCTGGAGGACACCAGCTTCTGCGGGCTGTTCCGTGACCTCGACCTAGATGGTGCGCTCCTGTTGGACATGGACGGGGGGGAATGCCGTAAGGTGACGGCAGGCGCGGTGTTCTTTCCGGAGGCGGCGTAATGCCAGGATTGCTTCTTGCGGTCGATCAGGGCAACTCCAACACGGAGTTCGCCGTCTTTGATGGCGCCGACATGAAGGGCCACTGGCGCACGTCGACCAAGGTCGAGACCACGGCCGACGAGTACGTTGTCTGGTTGAGCCAGTTGACTCGCTTGCAGGGTATTGATGAGACGGCGATTGATGCCGCGATCATCTCCAGTGTCGTGCCGGGTGGCCTTTTTGAACTTCGGGTGCTCTGCCGCAAGCACTTCAATGCCGATCCGCTGGTCATCGGCGAGGGCATCGACCTTGGTATCAAGGTGCTGATCGACGAACCGTCGGAGGCCGGCGCCGACCGCCTGGCCAATGCCGTTGGCGGATATGTGCGCTTCGGTGGCCCGCTGATCATTGTCGATTTCGGCACCGCGACCAACTTCGACATCATCGATGCCGATGGCAACTTTTGCGGCGGCGTCTTGGCGCCGGGTATCTCTCTGGCGCTTGACGCCATGCACCGCGTCTCGGCGCGGCTACCCCGGGTCGGCGTCCGGCGGCCGCCGACGGTGATCGGCCGTAACACCGTTAACTCCATGGAATCAGGTGTTTACTGGGGGTATGTGAGTCTGATCGAGGGCACCGTCACCCGTATTCGCGGGGAGTATGGCGAGCCCATGAAAGTGGTGGCGACTGGCGGGCTGGGCCCCTTGTTTGATGCGGCCACCGACACCATTGATAGTTATGACCCCGACGTGACCGTACGCGGCCTGTTGGAAATCTATCGACGGAACAGGCCCGATAACGCCTAGCATGACAAAAAACCAAGCGCTTCATTTCCTGCCCCTTGGTGGGGCAGGCGAGATCGGCATGAACCTGAACCTCTATGAGTACGCGGGTTCATGGTTGATGTGCGATCTGGGCGTTACCTTCGCCGGCGATGACCTGCCGGGCATTGATCTCGTCATGCCGGACCTGTCGTTCATCGCCGAACGGCGCGAGAAGCTGATCGGCCTGGTGCTGACCCATGCCCATGAAGATCACCTGGGCGCGGTGCCCTATCTGTGGCCAGAGCTGCGATGCCCGGTCTACGCGACACCGTTTGCCGCTGCCCTTCTGCGGCGCAAGTTGGACGAAGGCGCCGAAGGCATCGAGGACATGGTCATAACCGAGGTGCCGCTTGGCGGCACCATCGACCTTGATCCCTTCGAGATCGAACTCATCTCGCTGACCCACTCTATCCCCGAGCCGAACGCGCTGGCGGTCACGACCCCGGCCGGCACGGTGCTGCACACCGGTGACTGGAAACTTGATCCCGATCCCTTGGTCGGTGATGCGGCGGACGAGAACGCGCTCCGTTCGCTGGGCGACGACGGCGTGCTCGCTATGGTCTGCGATTCGACCAACGTCTTCCGACCCGGGATGTCCGGATCAGAGGCCGAGGTTCGCAAGGGGCTTGACAACCTGGTTGCCGGCCAGACGGGGAGGGTCGCCATCGCGACCTTCGCAAGCAACCTGGCGCGGCTTTTGACCGTCTTCGAGGTCGCTGCCAACAATAGCCGCAGCGTCGCCGTGGTCGGCCGCTCCATGTGGCGGATCCTGGATTGCGCGCGCGAAACCGGTTACCTGCCGCGCGATGTCCATTTCCTGTCTGATCGCGACGCCATCGATCTGCCTGCTGATAAGGTTCTTTATCTGACGACCGGCTGCCAGGGGGAGCCGAATGCGGCGCTATCACGAATCGCCAACCGGACCCACCCGGTGGTTGAGCTGGAGCGCGGTGACACGGTGATTCTCTCGTCGAAGATCATTCCTGGCAACGAACGGCCGATCTACGACCTCATCAACCTCCTGATCGACCTGGGTATCCACGTGATCACGGAAAAAGAGCACTTCGTGCACGTCTCCGGCCATCCCAACCGCGACGAATTGGCGGCGATGTATCAATGGGTTCGCCCGCAGATCGCGGTGCCGGTGCACGGTGAGGCGCGGCACCTGCGCGAACACGCGAAGCTTGCCCGCGAGCTGCAGGTGCCGGATGCGGTCACGGTCGCGAACGGCACCATGGTGCGCCTCGCGCCCGGCACGCCAGAGATCATCGATCACGTGCACCATGGCCGGCTCGCCTGGTCCGGCAACGGCACCGTGCCGGTCGATGGCAACATTGTGCGTGAGCGGCGGCGTTTGATGCACAACGGCGTTGCCTTCGTCACAGTGGTCGTCGACCGCGACGGCGAGCTGGTCGCCGACCCCGTCGTCTCGGCCCACGGCCTACTGGAAGACGACGAGGTGGAAGAAGCTGTGCTGGATGGCGTGGTCGATGAGGTGATAGACAAGGTCGAGGCCATGCCGCGTCCGCAGCGCCGCGACGACGACGTTTTGGGCGAGGCGGTGCGGATCAGCGCACGACGCTTCCTGCGCAACGAACTGGGCGGGCGCCCGGTGGTCGATGTGCAGTTGGTTAGAGTTTGAAGGAGACGACGATGATCGGTCGGCTGAACCATGTGGCGATCGTGGTGCCAGATCTTGAGGCTGCGAGCGCCCTCTATCGCGACACATTGGGAGCCGAGGTATCCGAGGCCGTCGATCAGCCGGATCACGGCGTGACGACGGTCTTTATTGCGCTGCCCAACACCAAGATCGAGCTGTTGGCCCCATTGGGCGAGGATTCGCCCGTTGCCTCGTTCCTGGAGCGTAACCCTTCGGGTGGCATGCACCATGTTTGCTACGAGGTCGACGACATCATCGCCGCGCGCGACCAGATTGTCGCCGAAGGCGCCCGGGTGATCGGCGATGGTGAGCCCAAGATCGGCGCGCACGGCAAGCCGGTGCTGTTTCTGCACCCCAAGGACTTCTGCGGCACGTTGGTCGAGATCGAGCAGGTTTGATCACCGATGGGCCCGTTTGGTCTCATCGTTGTCTTTCTGGTCGTCTGGTGGCTCGTCTTCTTCATGTCGCTGCCGTTTGGCGTGCGCCACGACCGCGGCGTCGAGGAAGGCCACGATCCCGGCGCACCGGACAAGCCAATGCTGTGGCGCAAGGCCGCCGCGGCGACCGTGATCGCCGCTGTCTTGGTCGGCGGGGTCTATCTCGCCGACGATCTCGAATGGGTTGTATTCAGGGAGCTGATCTACGGTGAGCGCTAGCTACTGCAACTATGCGCCCGGCAACCCCATTCATGCCAGCTATCACGATACGGAGTATGGCTTCCCGGTCGACGATGAGGCCGCGTTGTTTGAGCGGCTGGTCCTGGAGATCAATCAGGCCGGTCTGTCGTGGGAGTTGATGCTGAAGAAACGTGAGGGCTTCCGCGCGGCCTATGCGCGGTTTGATGTCGATGCCGTCGCCGGTTTCGGTGATAAGGATCGCGCGCGTCTGCTGGACGATGCCGCCATCATCCGTAATCGGCTAAAGGTCGATGCGGCGATCTGGAACGCACAACGGATCATCGAACTCAGGTCGAGCCATGGTGGGTTCTCTGACTGGCTCGAGGCGCACAACCCCCAGCCCCAGGACGATTGGACCAAGCTGTTCCGCAAGACGTTCAAGTTTATGGGCCCGCTGGTGGTCGAGGAATTTTTGCTCAGCACGGGATACCTTCCCGGTGCGCATACGACCTCATGCCCTGTTTTTGCCCGGATCAAGGCGTCCAATCCGCCCTGGCTTCGCGCCGGCCTGGAGCATGAGGAGCGGGCCTAGACTGTCCGCGACACCTTGCCTAGATTGGCGCCCCGCTACAGCCCCGATTCATCTGGATCACCATGAGACTATCGAACTACTTCCTGCCGACCATGAAGGAGACGCCTGCCGAGGCGCAGATCGCCTCGCACAGGCTGATGCTGCGCGCCGGCATGATCCGCCAGTCGAGCGCCGGCATCTATTCCTGGCTGCCGTTGGGCTTTCGCGTGCTCAAGAACATCGAACGCATCGTGCGCGAGGAGATGGACGCGGCCGGCGCCCAGGAAGTCCTGATGCCGACCATCCAGCCCGCCGATCTGTGGCGCGAAAGTGGTCGCTACGATGCTTATGGCCCGGAGATGCTGAGGATCCGCGATCGGCATGACCGCGAAATGCTCTATGGGCCGACCAACGAGGATCAGATTACGGAGATCTTCCGCGATTCCGTCAGAAGCTATCGCGATCTGCCGAAGAACCTCTATCACATCCAGTGGAAGTTCCGAGACGAGGTCAGGCCGCGTTTCGGCATCATGCGCGGGCGCGAGTTCTACATGAAGGATGCGTATTCCTT
Organism: Pseudomonadota bacterium; assembly: GCA_039028155.1. Lineage (NCBI taxonomy): Bacteria > Pseudomonadati > Pseudomonadota > Pseudomonadota bacterium. The sequence goes on along the minus strand of JBCCIS010000042.1, from coordinate 17,758 downwards.
CGATCTGGACTTCGAGGCGTCGAAGCGCTCCTACAACATCATGTTTGTGACTTACCTGCGGACCTTCGCGCGCATGGGCATCCGCGCGATTCCGATGGCGGCCGATACCGGACCGATCGGCGGTGACCTCAGCCACGAGTTCATCGTGTTGGCCGATACCGGCGAGACCGGCGTCTTTGCTGAGCAGGCCTTGCTCGACCGCGATCCCATGGCCGAGGAGATCGACTTGGACGCCGACCTCGACGAGGTCGTGCGGTCGTGGACAATGCGTTACGCCGCGACCGACGAGAAGCACGACCCCGCCCAGTGTCCGGTCGATGAAAGCCAGCTTGTTCAGGCCCGTGGCATCGAGGTCGGACAGATATTCTATTTCGGCACCAAGTACTCCGAACCGATGAACTGCTTGGTCACGTTGCCCGACGGTGCGCGTGTGCCGATCCATGGCGGTTCGTACGGCATCGGCGTGTCGCGCCTGGTCGGCGCCATCATCGAGGCCAGCCACGATGACGCCGGCATCATCTGGCCCGACGCCGTCGCGCCGTTCGCAGTGGGCCTGATCAACCTGAAGACCGGCAGCCCGGAATGCGATGCGGCCGCCGATGATCTCTATAACCAGCTCAACGACGCCGGCGTCGAGGTGCTGTATGACGACCGCGAGGAGCGGGCAGGGGTCAAGTTCGCCGAGATGGATCTGATCGGTTTGCCCTGGCAGTTAACGGTCGGGCCGCGCGGCTTGAAGAACAATGTCGTCGAGCTGAAGCGCCGCGCCACCGGCGAATCGCGCGAACTGGCGGCCGACGCCGCTTTGGCTGAAATCATCGACAGCGCCCTATGATCTCTGGTTTCGAGCGCACCGTCGCGTTCCGCTACCTGCGCTCCCGGCGCCAGGAGGGCTTTATCTCCGTCACCGCGGCGTTCTCGCTGCTCGGGATTTGCCTCGGCGTGGCGGCGCTGATCATCGTCATGTCGGTGATGAACGGGTTCCGCCACGAACTGATCACGCGCATCCTGGGCTTCAACGGCCATGTCACCGTGCTCGGCACGGGCGGCCTCAATATCGGCAACTATGACGAGCTTGCGATACGTCTCAGTGAGATCGACGGCGTCGTCATGGCGACACCGATGATCCAAGGGCAGGTTCTGGCGACATCGCCGAATGCGCAGACCGGCGCCGTCGTGCGAGGCCTGACGCCAGAGGACTTCAAACAGCAGACATTGATCGCCGACAGCGTGAAGATCGGTTCGGTCGATGACTTTGGCGCTGAACCCGGTGTCATCGTCGGCGCCCAACTCCTGCACCGACTGGGCCTCAACTACGGCGACAACATCACGTTGATATCGCCTAAGGGCGTGCCGACCGCCTTCGGCACTGTGCCGCGCTCGGTCTCTTACCCGGTCGTTGGTGTCTTCGAAGTCGGAATGTACGAGTTCGACAGCAGCGTTGTCTTCATGCCGCTCGACCAGGCGCAGGTCTATTTCCGCCTGGATGAGGCCGTCACCCAGGTCGAGCTGAACATCGATACGCCGAACGAACCGTTCGCCGTCAGGCGCGAGGCCCAGCAGGTCGCCAACCCGTTCTATGTGGTCGACTGGCAGCAGACCAACCGGCACCTCTATGGCGCGCTGCAGGTCGAGCGCAACGTGATGTTCTTGATCCTGACCCTGATCATCCTGGTTGCGGCTTTCAACATCATCTCCAGCCTGATCATGCTGGTGAAGGACAAGAATGCCGACATTGCCATCATGCGCACCATGGGGGCGACGCGCGGCGCGCTGCTCAGGATCTTCCTCCTGACCGGGGCCAGTATCGGCATCATCGGCACGGCGCTCGGCCTGATCATCGGCATCATTTTCTGCCTCAACATCGAAAGCATTCGCCAGTTCATCCAGGTCCTGACCAGCACAGAGCTGTTCCCGGCGGAGGTCTACTTCCTGGCGCAGCTGCCGGCCCGCGTCGAATGGGTCGAGGTTGTCTCGATCGTCGTCATGGCGCTGGTGCTGACCTTCCTGGCGACACTCTATCCGGCGTGGCGCGCCGCGCGCGTCGATCCGGCGGAGGCGCTGCGCTATGAGTGACGCGGCACTTCAGCTCAAAGGGATCGAGCGGACGTTTCATCAGGGCGGCCAGGACCTGCATGTGCTGCGCGGCCTGAACCTGACCCTGAAGCGGGGCGAGATCGCCGCCCTGGTCGGCCCGTCTGGGGCCGGCAAATCGACCCTGCTCTATATCGCCGGCCTGCTGGAGCGCCCGGATGCCGGGGAGATCATCATCGCGGGCGACGTCTGCAACGTGATGCGCGACGACGCCCGCACCGCACTGCGCCGACGCTATCTGGGCTTTGTCTACCAGTTCCATCATTTGCTGCCGGAGTTTTCCGCCCTGGAGAACGTCGTCTTGCCGCAGATGATTGCCGGCAGCGGCAAGCGGGCAGCGCGCAAGCAGGCGCGCGGGCTGCTGGAGTCAATGGGCCTCAAAGCGCGCGAAACCCATCGCCCGGCCCAACTATCAGGCGGCGAACAGCAGCGCGTCGCCATCGCCCGCGCGCTCGCCAACAACCCGGCCGTGCTGCTGGCCGACGAGCCGACCGGCAATCTGGATCATGAAACGGCGCTCGAGGTCATGGCAGTGTTGGCCCGCCAGGTCCAGGAACGCGGCCTGGCGGCCCTGGTCGCGACCCACAACCTGGAGCTCGCCGCCAGCATGGACCGCATCGTTCGGCTCGAAGACGGGGTCCTGCACGCGGGTTGACCGCGTTTTCCACAAGACATGACCGCGCCTTTTCCTTGGCGCGGCCGCGGCCACATGGAATCCTAAGCCATGGTCGCTGACTTCATCCATCTGAGGGTCCATAGCCCGTATTCCCTGTTGGAAGGCGCGGTCAAGATACCCGAACTGGTTGATTTGGCGGGCCGGCATGACATGCCGGCCATGGCGATCACGGATACCGGCAACATGTTCGGCGTGCTGGAGTTCTCCGCCAAATGCGCGGAGGCGGGCGTGCAGCCCATTATTGGTCTGCTGCTGGCGTTAAGCGACGGCGACCAGCCGCACAACGCGCCTGACGAACGGATCCTCCTGCTGGCCCAGGACGACAGCGGTTATGCCAACCTCTTGAAGCTGGTCAGCCGGTCGTACCTGGAGAGCGAACCAGGCGACACCGCGCATGTCTCCTGGGCGGTCCTGGGTGAGCACAGCGGCGGGATCATCGCGCTGACTGGTGGCCCGGGCGGCCCGATCAACAACCTGATTGTCAACGGCCAGCTCGATGCGGCGCGCGAGCGGGTTGCCCAGCTTCAGGCCATGTTCCCGGACCGTCTCTATATCGAGTTGCAGCGCCACGAGTTGGCAGTCGAGCGTCAGGCCGAGGCCGACCTGGTCGCGATCGCCTATGAGCGGGACCTGCCGCTGGTCGCCACCAACGACGTCATGTTCAAGGACGTCGCCATGCACCAGGCCCATGACGCCTTGATGTGTATCGCCGGCGGCACGACCGTGAACCAGCCCCAGCGCCGCCATGCCTCGCCCCAGCAGTACTTCAAGTCTGCGGAGGAGATGTGTCACCGCTTCGCCGACCTGCCGGAGGCAGCAGCGAACACGCTGGCGATCGCGCGGCGCTGTGGCGTGATGGCGCCCAAGCGCAACCCCATCCTTCCGCGTTTCCCGACAGCCGATGGCATCAGCGAGGCCGACGAACTGCGCAACCAGGCGCGCGAAGGGCTCGACGACAGGCTCGCCGCCTGTTTCGCGACCGGCGCGCTTGATGAAGCAAAGCGCGAGGAGCTCGTGGCGGTCTACCGCGAGCGCCTGGAGTACGAGCTCGACGTCATCGTCGGCATGGAGTTCCCCGGCTATTTCCTGATCGTTGCCGACTTCATCAAGTGGGCGAAGCACCAGGATATCCCCGTCGGGCCGGGGCGTGGCTCGGGCGCCGGATCGGTGGTCGCCTGGTCGCTCACCATCACTGATCTCGATCCCATTCGGTTCGGCCTGTTGTTCGAGCGGTTTTTGAACCCCGAACGCGTCTCGATGCCGGACTTCGACATCGACTTCTGCCAGGACCGGCGCGACGAGGTCATCCGCTATGTCCAGGAACGCTACGGCCACGACCAGGTCGCCCAGATCATTACCTTCGGCACCTTGCAGGCGCGCGCCGTGGTGCGCGATGTCGGCCGTGTGTTGGAGATGCCCTATGGCCAGGTCGACCGGTTGGCCAAGCTGGTGCCGGCGAATCCGGCCAACCCGGTCAAGCTGGCTGACGCGATCGCCGGCGAACCGCAGTTGCAGGAAGCGCGCGACAGCGACGAACAGGTCGCCCGACTGCTCGATATCGCCTTGAAGTTGGAAGGCCTCTATCGGCACGCCAGTACCCATGCGGCCGGTGTCGTGATCGGCGACCGACCGCTCGACGAACTGGTGCCGCTCTACCGCGATCCGCGTTCGGACATGCCGGTCACCCAGTTCCACATGAAAGATGTCGAGAAGGCCGGTCTGGTCAAGTTCGACTTCCTGGGGCTCAAGACGCTGACGGTCCTGCAATATGCGGTCCGCTATCTGGCTGAGGGCGGCTTTGATCTCGACCTCGCGAACCTGCCATTGGATGACCAGGCGTCCTATGAGGTGCTGGGCCGCGCCGAGACGGTCGGCATCTTCCAGCTGGAAGGCCAGGGCATGCGTGACGCGCTGCGCCAGCTCAAGGCCGACAAGATTGAAGACATCATCGCCATGGTCGCGCTCTACCGGCCGGGCCCGATGGACAACATCCCAAGCTTTATCGCCCGCAAGCATGGCGACGAGGAGGTCGACTATCTGGAACCGCGCCTGAAGGAGATGCTGACCGAGACCTACGGCGTCATCATCTATCAGGAACAGGTGATGGAGATCGCCAAGATCCTGTCGGGCTACAGCCTGGGCGACGCCGACCTGTTGCGCCGCGCCATGGGCAAGAAGATCAAGGCGGAGATGGACGCCCAGCGCGAGCGTTTCGTATCCGGCGCGCTGGAGCGCGACCTCAAGGAGTCCAAGGCAAGCTATATCTTCGATCTGGTCGCCAAGTTCGCGGGTTACGGCTTCAACAAGAGCCATGCGGCCGCCTACGCGTTGATCGCCTATCAAACGGCCTATCTGAAGGCCAACCATCCCGTCGAGTTTCTGGCCGCGTCGATGACGCTCGACATGGGCAACACCGACAAGCTCAACATCTTCCGCCAGGAACTGACCCGTTTGGAGATCGAGCTGCTGCCGCCGGACGTCAACGCATCTGGCGTCGACTTCACGGTGGAGCGGCGCGAGGATGGCACCAGGGCCGTGCGTTATGCGCTGGCGGCGATCAAGAATGTCGGCGCCCAGGCGATGGCGGATCTGGTCGCCGAGCGCGAGGCCAATGGGCCCTTCACCGATCTGTTCGACTTTGCCCAGCGCTTGGAAAGCCGGGTCATGAACAAGCGCCAGATCGAGAACCTGGCGCGCGCCGGCGCCTTCGACCGTCTGGAGCCGCGCCGGGCCAAGGTGGTCGGCAATGTCGACCTCTTGGTCCGCTTCAACACGGTGGCAGCGGAGGAACGCGAAAGCCAGCAGGAGAGCCTTTTCGGCGGTGGCGGCGGTGAGGGCCCCGCGCTGCCGAACCTGGCGGACGTCGAGGACTGGCTACCGAGTGACCAGCTGCGCGAGGAGTTCGAGGCGATCGGGTTCCACCTGACGGCGCATCCCCTGGAACCCTATGCTGAGGCGCTCGACCGGATGGGCGTGGTGACCTTTCTCCAGGCCACAGAGCGCGCGCTAAACCAGGGCGCCACAGTTTTCAAGCTGGCGGGTGTGCCGGTGTCGCGGCGTGAGCGGACCAGCGGGAAGGGCTCTCGCTTTGCCTTCGCGATGATTTCGGATACCAGCGGATCCCATGAAATCGTGCTGTTTTCGGAGGTTCTTTCCGCCAGCCGCGACCTTCTGGACGACCAAAAGCCGGTATTGATCGACGCCAGCGCCAGGGTCGACGGCGATACGGTGAAGTTCTCCGCCAACCGGCTGGAGCCGCTCGATCGGGCTGCTGCCAGTGCTTCGGCGGCGTTTCGGGTGTGCGTGACCGATCCATGCGCCTTGCCGCGCCTCAAAACCTTCCTGGAAACCGCGGATTCCGGGCAAGGCCGCATTTTGCTGGTGATCCGGCAGGATTCGCGCCAAATCGAGGTCGCCTTGCCGGACCGGTATGCGCTTTCGCCGGGCCTTCGGAACTCCATCGAGGCGCTAAACGGCGTCGGTGAGGTGATCGACCAGGAAAAGCCCGCCGGGCGCTGGCATTCCGCCTGGCGCGGAGATCATCAAACCCTTGAAACCTCGGGCGCGGCGCGCTAAAAGCCGCGCCTTAAACCGCACGCGGACCTAAGGCTCCAGGGCTTTGCCCCAGCCATCCGGTGCCGGCTTCGGCCGGTTCTGTCCGCGGAGGCCCAACCGGTAAAGGAGACGACATCCATGGCGATGCCGCAATTTTCTATGCGCCAGCTTTTGGAAGCAGGCGTGCATTTCGGACACCAGACCCGCCGTTGGAACCCGAAGATGGAGCAGTTCATCTTTGGCGAACGCAACGACGTCCACATTATCGATCTGCAGCAGACCGTGCCGATGCTGCGTCACACCCTGCAGACCATCCGCGACGTGGTGGCCGGCGGCGGCCGCGTGCTGTTCGTCGGCACCAAGCGCCAGGCCCAGGATCCGATCGCCGATTCCGCGCGACGCTGCAGCCAGTACTTCGTCAACCATCGCTGGCTCGGTGGCATGATGACGAACTGGAAAACCATCTCGCACTCGATCAAGCGTCTGCGCGATCTGGAAGAGCAGCTTGACGGCGACCTCGCCGGCTTGACCAAGAAAGAAATTCTGAAAATGACCCGCGAACGCGACAAGTTGGAGCGCGCGCTGGGTGGCATCAAGGACATGGGCGGTCTGCCCGATATCCTGTTCGTGATCGACACGAACAAGGAAGACATCGCGATTGCGGAAGCCAACAAGCTGGGCATTCCGATCGCGGCGATCATCGACAGCAACTCCGATCCGGATGGGATCGCACTGCCGATCCCCGGCAACGACGATGCGATCCGCGCCATCAACCTATACTGCGATCTGATTGCCGATGCGGTGCTCGACGGCATCCAGGAAGAACTGTCGCAGTCGGGCGCGGATCTGGGCGAACTGGACGCCGTGGCCGAACCGGCCCTGGAGGCTGAAGGCGAAGCGGCGGCCGCGAGTGAGGCGGCTGAACAGCCTGCAGCCGATGCGGCGCCTGAGGCGCCAGCAGAGGCGGCGGAGGCCGCTCCCGAAGAAGCGCCGGCTCCCGCTGAAGAGGCTGCGCCCGAAGCGGAAGCTGCCCCCGCAGCGGCGGAAGAAGAAAAGAAGGACTGATGTCGGCGGGCCATCCCGCCGCCTTTCGTGCAGGCCGGGAACCGCCAACCCGACGATAACGGAGAATACCGATGGCAGAGATTACGGCTGCGCTGGTCAAGCAACTTCGCGACAAGACCGGCGCTGGAATGATGGATTGCAAGAAGGCGCTGGCCGAGAACGATGGCGACATCGACGCCGCCGTCGACTGGCTGCGCACCAAGGGTCTGGCGGCAGCCGCGAAGAAGGCTGGCCGCGTCGCATCCGAGGGGCTGGTTGGCGTCGCGGTCAGCGATGACGCCAAGTCCGGCGCGCTGATCGAAATCAACGCCGAGACCGACTTCGTCGCCCGCAACGACACATTCCAGGCGTTCGTCAGCCAGTGCGCCACGCTCGCGCTTGAGAGCGGCGGCGACATCGACCGCCTGGGTGGCATGGCCTATCCGGGCGGCGACGGCACGGTCCAGGATCACCTGGTCAACCTGGTCGCGACGATCGGCGAGAACATGCAGCTTCGCCGCGCCGGTGCACTCAGCGTCGATAACGGCGTGGTCGCCAGCTATATGCATTCGGCTGCGGCACCCGGTATCGGCAAGATCGGCGTTCTGGTCGCGCTTGAGTCGACCGGCGATCCCGAAAAACTCGCCGCGCTCGGGAAGCAGCTCGCCATGCATGTTGCCGCCACCAAGCCGGAAGCGGTGAGTGTCGAGGATCTGAATCAGGAACTTGTCGAGCGCGAGAGGAACGTCCTATCGGAGCAGGCGCGCGAGTCCGGCAAGCCCGAAGAGATCATCGCCAAGATGGTCGAGGGCCGCTTGAGGAAGTTTTACGAAGAAGTAGTGCTGGCCGAGCAGACCTTCGTCATCGACGGCGAGACCCGCATCGCCAAGGTGCTGGAAGGCGCGGCCAAGGACGTCGGCGGGCCGGTCAAAGTCGCCGGATTCATGCGCTTCGGCCTGGGCGAGGGCATCGACAAGAAAGAAGACGATTTCGCCGCCGAAGTGGCGGCGATGGCGAGCGGTTCCTGAGCCTGCCAGCCCGAGGACCAGCGCCATTCTCGTATGGGGGTTGCCAACTAGGCGGCGACGTCCGATTCGGTTAAGGTCAGCCCCGCCTGGCCGTTCCGGCTATGCCGCGACGGTCGGGCCTGTGGGTCACCAATGGGACAATGAGGCTGCGGGTGGGCGCTGACTATCGCCGTGCGCTGATAAAGATTTCGGGCGAGGCTCTGATGGGCGATCAGCCCTATGGGGTCGATACGGCCCAGGCTGACCGCATCGCGGCCGACGTGGCCAAGGCGTGCGATCTGGGTGTCCAGGTCGCGCTTGTAGTCGGCGGCGGCAACATCTTTCGCGGTGTCGCCGGCGCGGCCCAGGGCATGGAGCGCTCGACCGCCGACTACATGGGCATGCTGGCGACCGTGATCAACGCGCTGGCCCTGGAAAACGCGCTGGAGCGCGCTGGCCTGGACGCCCGTGTCCAGTCGGCGATTCCGATGCCCACCGTATGCGAACCCTACGTCCGGCCCCGTGCCCTCAAACACATGGAAAGCGGGCGCGTCGTGATCTTCGCGGCGGGCACCGGAAATCCGTTCTTCACGACCGACACGGCAGCAGCGCTACGCGCTGTTGAAACCAACTGTGACGTCTTTTTGAAGGCGACACAGGTCGATGGCGTCTATTCTGACGACCCCAAGAAAAACCCGCAGGCGGAGCGGTTCGACCGGCTAACCTATCATGAGGTGCTGACCCGCGATCTGAAGGTCATGGATGCGACGGCGATTTCGCTGGCGCGAGAAAATCATCTGCCCGTGGTGGTCTTTTCGATTCATGAATCCGGCGCCCTGGCCGACGCCTTGACCGGCAGCGGGCGCCATACCTTGATTACCGAGGGAGGAGACGGTGGCTGATCCTGATCTGAAAGACCTGAAGCGACGCATGGATGGCGCGGTCGAGGTACTGAAGCGGGAGTTCGCCGGCTTACGAACCGGGCGCGCTTCCGCCAGCCTGTTGGAACCGATAACCGTCGAGGCCTATGGCAGCGAAATGCCGATCAATCAGGTCGGCAACATCGGTGTGCCAGAACCGCGCCTGCTGACGGTCCAGGTGTGGGACAAGGACTTGGTCAAGAAAGTTGAGAACGCGATCCGCAACTCCGATCTTGGCCTTAACCCCCAGACCGATGGCCAGTTGGTCCGCATCCCCATTCCCCAGCTTGACGAGGAGCGACGTGGCGATCTGTCGAAGGTCGCCGCCAAGTATGCCGAGCAGGCCAAGATCGCGATCCGTAACGTGCGCCGCGACGGTATGGACCTGCTGAAGCGCATGGAAAAGGACGGTGAGATGTCGAAGGACGAGCACCATCTGTGGTCCGACGAGATCCAACAGCTCACCGACAAGGAAGCCGAGAAGGTCGACGGTCTGCTGGAGACCAAACAAGCTGAGATCATGCAGGTCTGATCGTCACCATGGAGTCTGTCCACCAACTCGGCGAGGAGACCCAAGCCCCGGCGCACGTGGCCATCATCATGGATGGCAATGGCCGGTGGGCACGTTCGCGCGGCTTGCCGCGGATAGCCGGTCACAAGGCTGGCGCCGAGGCGGTGCGCCGGACCATCAAGGCTTGCCGCGTGCTCGGTGTTTCGCACCTGACACTCTTCGCATTTTCATCGGAGAACTGGAAACGACCGGCCGACGAGGTCGACGACCTGATGGGACTCCTGCGGTTTTACATTCGCAAGGAAGTCGACGAACTCGGCCGCCAGGGCGTGTCGATACGTTTTATCGGCGCCGATGTTGGTCTGCCCGACGACATTCTGAAACTCATTCGCGATACCGAACGCGCTACCCGCGACAACCACAGCTTGATCCTTACCGTCGCGTTGAACTACGGCAGCCGGGATGAACTCGCCAGGGCCGCGCGGTCGATCGCAAAGGACGTTGCCGATGGCACCATGGCTCCTGGTGATGTTGACGAAGACGCTATTGCGCGGCGCCTCGACACGGTGGGCATGCCCGATCCCGACCTGATCATCAGGACCAGTGGCGAGCAGAGGCTGAGCAACTTTTTGCTGTGGCAGGCGGCCTATTCGGAGCTTGTGTTCAGCCAGGTCATGTGGCCGGATTTTGATCAAGAGGCTCTGAAGAGCGCCATCGACGAGTATCAACGCCGTGAGCGCCGCTATGGCGCGGTCACGGCCTGACGATCGCTTCGGTGCTCCTCAAACGCATCATCTCTGCCCTGATTCTGATTCCGTTGGCCGTGGCCGTCGTGCTGTTGGGCAGTTGGTGGTTCGCCGGCGCGATTTTGATCATCAGCGCGATGATGCTCTACGAATGGTTCGGTGTGACCGGCGCCAAGGCCCTGTGGGCGGCCACGGCGGCGCTCATCGCGATCTGGGTTGCCATTGCTGCCCATGGCAGCGTCGCCCTGTCGATCTACCTGTTGATCATGGGATCCATTGGCAGCGCGTTCATCTGCCTGGTGCGCGGTGGTGAAGAGGTGGCCAAGTGGGTGGCCATAGGCCTGGCCTACATCTCGATTCCCATGGTGGCGCTTATCTGGTTGATCGAAACGCCAAACGGAAGCTGGGTGGTGCTTTGGCTTCTTGTCGTCGTTTGGGTGACGGATATCGCGGCCTATACAGCGGGCCGGTTGATCGGTGGGCCTAAGCTCGCGCCGGCGATCAGCCCCGGCAAGACTTGGGCCGGCGCGCTTGGCGGCTTGATTGGCGCCGTCGTCGTCGCGGTCTTCGCGACGCCCTACATGCTGGCCATGGAGAGCACGGACGCCGTGCTGCTGGCCGCTGCGCTGTCGGTCGTCGCGCAGTGTGGCGACCTGGCGGAGTCATGGTTCAAGCGCCGGTTCGACAAGAAAGACTCCGGCACGCTGATTCCTGGCCACGGCGGTGTCATGGATCGTGTCGACGGACTGGTCGCCGCGGCGCCGGTCCTGGCCATCGTTATCGCGTTCAGCCCAAGTTTGGTCGCCGCTGCGGGGGCGCCATGACGGGCGAGGGGCGCAGCGTCACGATACTGGGCGTGACGGGCTCGGTCGGCCGCAACACGGCCGATCTGATCCTACGTGACCGCGACCGCTTCACCGTCGAGGCCGTGACGGCCAACGAGAGCGTCAATGAACTGGCGTCGATGGCGCGCGATTTGGGTGCCCGCTGTGCCGTGATCGGCAAGAGCGAGCTTTATGGTCCCCTGTGCGACGCCTTGGAAGGGTCGGGTATCGAGGCGATGGCCGGACCCGAGGCCATTGTCGAGGCCGCAGACCGACCCTCTGACTGGCTGATGGGCGCGATCAGCGGCGCCGCCGGGCTCGATCCGCTTCTGACGGCGATCAGGCGGGGCGCCATTGTTGCCCTGGCGAACAAGGAAGCGCTGATTTGTGCCGGCGATTTGGTCATGGACGAGGTTGCTGCGTCAGGCGCGCGCCTTCTACCCGTAGATTCAGAACACAACGCGATCTATCAGGTCTTTGATTTCGACCAGACCGCCAAGGTCGATGCCTTGATCCTGACTGCGTCCGGCGGACCGTTCCGCACCTGGACCGTGGAGGCAATGAAAGACGCGACGCCCGAACAGGCGGTCGCCCATCCAAACTGGAAGATGGGTGCCAAGATATCGGTCGACTCAGCGACCCTGATGAACAAGGGCCTGGAACTGATCGAGGCCTATCACCTGTTTCCGGTCGACGAACGCCAGATCGAGATTGTCGTGCATCCGCAGTCAGTTATCCACAGCATGGTCAGCTACGTCGACGGTTCGGTGCTGGCGCAACTCGGCACGCCAGATATGCGCACGCCGATCGCCTATACGCTTGCCTGGCCGGCCCGCATGGTGGGGCCGAGCGAGCGCCTCAATTTCGCTCAGATTGGTAGCTTGACTTTCGAAGTACCTGATATTGAACGATTCCCCGCTTTGTCGCTGGCGCGCCAAGCCTTGCAATTGGGGGGGTCGGCTCCTACTATCCTGAACGCGGCTGATGAAGTGGCGGTGGCTGGATTTCTGGCGGGAAACATAGGATTTCTGGACATTATCAGTATTGTCAGCCAGACCTTGGAGCGTGTGAGTGTTCGCCCCCTTGAATCTCTGGACGATGTGGGCGAGGTCGACGCAGAAGCACGGTGCGTAGCGCGGTCCCTAATCGGCAAACGTTGTTGACGGTGAAACTGAAGGTAACGGCGGTTCACGATGGAGCTCTTTGAGGCCGTTTGGTCATACGCCGTTCCCTTTATCGTGGTCATCACGGTCATCGTGTTCTTCCACGAACTCGGCCACTATCTGTTCGCGCGGCTGAACGGCGTTCGGGTCGAGGTGTTCTCGATCGGCTTCGGACGTGAACTGTTCGGCTGGACCGACAGCCACGGCACGCGCTGGAAGGTCGCGCTGCTGCCGCTAGGCGGCTACGTCAAGATGTTTGGCCAAAGCGATGTCGGCCCCGACGGCGACGGCTCTGAGGAGTGGACCGACGAGCAAAAGGCCGAAGCCTTCCCGAACAAAACGGTGATGCAGCGCTTTTGGGTCGTTTTGGGCGGTCCACTTGCCAATTTCATCCTCGCCATCGTCTTGTTCGCCGCAATCTTCGCCTTTGTCGGCAAGAGCGAAACCTTGCCTGAAGCAAGCGTCGTGCTGGAAGACAGCGCGGCCGAGCGTGCCGGCATCCAGGCCGGCGATCTGATCGTCGCCATCGATGGTCAGACGATCGAGCGGTTCGATGACCTGCAATATGTGATCAGCACGCGTCCAGGCGTGCCGCTGAGTGTCGAGATCCTGCGTGACGGCGAAACCCAGATGCTGGAGGTCGTGCCCGACGCGGTGATCGAGGTTGATAACCTGGGCAACGAGCGCGAAGTCGGCCGATTGGGCATCAGCACCACCAGTGTCATCTATGAGAAGGTGCCCTTGGGCGAGGCGATCTGGGGCGGTGTTGAGGAAACGATCCGCTGGGTCTCCCGCATCTTTGATTTTCTGGGCCAGGTGATCACGGGCAATCAAAGCTCCCAAGACCTGGCCGGGCCCCTGGGCATCGCGCAGATGTCGGGTACGGTGGCCGAGTATGGGTTTGTTAATCTTGTGATGTTCATGGCCATTTTGTCGGTGAATCTGGGTCTGATTAATCTATTTCCGATTCCGATGCTCGACGGCGGCCATTTGCTGTTCTACATCATCGAGGCCGTAAGGGGGCGGCCACTTAGTGAACGAGCGCAGGAGTACGGTTTTATGGTGGGTATAGGACTGGTTGGGGCCCTGTTCCTTTTTGTCACCTTCAACGACCTGACGCGCTTCGGCCTAGTTGATTACCTCGCCAATCTGGTGTCTTAGGTTTTCGCCGTGGTGAGGGGATCATTTCTGCGAGGCGCCTTGTGCCTGGTCGTGGCGCTGCTGGTCTTGGCCGGCACCGCGCCGATGGGCGCGAACGCGCAGACGTCGCAGATCATCGAACAGGTGGTCGTTGAGGGTAACCAGCGTATCGAGCCGGAGACCATTGCCGGCTACATGACGATCCAGGCCGGCGACCCATTCGATCTGCGCCGGATTGATGAATCCCTGAAAAGCCTGTTCGCCACCGGTCTGTTCGCCGACATTAATATCCGCCGCGAAGGCAACGATCTGGTCGTTCGCGTGGTTGAGAATCCGATCATCAACCGCATCGCCTTTGAAGGAAATCAGTCGATCGATTCCGAAGAGCTGGAAGCCGAAATCCAGCTGCGTCCGCGTACGGTCTATACGCGGACCAAGGTCCAGAACGACGTCGCGCGTATTCTTGAGGTCTATCGCCGCGACGGCCGGTTCTCCGCAACGGTCGAGCCCAAGGTCATTCGTCAGGACCAGAACCGCGTGGACCTGGTCTTTGAGATCGACGAGGGCGAGCCGACGCTGATCCGTGAGATCAACTTCATCGGCAACAACGAGTACTCCGACGGCACGCTGCGCGAGCAGATCATCACCAAGGAATCGGCGTGGTACCGTTTCCTGTCGAGCGACGACACCTATGATCCCGATCGTCTGGCATTTGACCGCGAGCTTTTGCGTCGTTTCTACCTGTCTGAGGGTTTCGCCGATTTCCGCGTCGTCTCCGTAGTCGCCGATCTGACTCCCGACCGCGAGGACTTCTTCATCACCTTTACGATCGAGGAGGGGCCCCGCTACGAATTCGGCGAGGTTACGGTGGTGAGTGAGCTGCGTGGTGTCGAGGCCGAGGATGTCGATGGCCTTGTCGATACCGACCCCGGCGACTGGTACGATGCCGATGAGGTCGAACAGGTCGTCGACAGCATCACGGAAGACCTGGGCACCAAGGGCTTCGCATTCGTCGACGTCGTGCCGCGCGCCGAACGTGATCGCGAGAACCTGCTGATCGACGTCGAATACCTGATTCGCGAGGGATCGCGCATATATGTCGAGCGGATCAACATCTTCGGCAATGTGCGCACGCACGATGAGGTCATCCGCCGCGAATTCAAACTGGCCGAAGGCGACGCCTTCAACGTTGCGCGCCTGCGCCGCTCTGAGACCCGCGTGCGTGGTCTGGACTTCTTCAGTGAAGTCATCGTCACGACCGAACCGGGCACGCAGCCCGACACGGTGATCATCAACACCGAGGTTGTCGAAAAGTCGACTGGTGACCTGACACTGGGCGCGGGCTTCTCGACGTTCGATAACCTGCTGTTCAATGCCTCGCTGCGCGAACGCAACCTTCTGGGCGAAGGCCAGAC
Organism: Pseudomonadota bacterium; assembly: GCA_039028155.1. Classification (NCBI taxonomy): domain Bacteria; kingdom Pseudomonadati; phylum Pseudomonadota; species Pseudomonadota bacterium. Next base: position 2,663 of record JBCCIS010000042.1, on the reverse strand, counting down.
GCTCGTCTTGTCGTTGGCGCTGTCCGGTCGCCGCCAAGATATCGATCTTAGTTTCACCGAGCCCTACTTCCTGGATCGCGAACTGGAGGCCGGCTTCGATATCTTCCGGCGCCGGTTGGATCTGCAGGACGAGGCGTCGTTCACACAGGAAAACCTGGGTTTCGTTCTGCGTACGAAGTTCCCGATCACCGAACACCTGGACAACACCTGGTACTACACGCTGAACGAGGTGACGATCGAGGATGTCGAGCCCGACGCATCGCGCCTTATCCGCGAGCAGGAAGGCACGGCGCTGACATCGGCCATCGGCCAGCAGCTTGACTACGACCGGCGCAACGATCCGTTGAATCCGACTAGCGGCTACCTGTTGCAGCAAGGCACGGACCTCGCCGGTCTAGGCGGCGATGTGAAGTACCTACGCAATCGCTTGGGCTTCACGTATTACTACCCGTTCGCCGTCGACTGGACGGGCATTGTGAAGACCGAAACGGGCTACATCTTCGGCTTGGACGATGAAGATGTCAGGATCACCGATCGTTTCTTTGTCGGTGGCGCCAGCCTGCGTGGCTTTGAGCCGGCGGGTATCGGTCCTCGCGACCTGACAACCGACGACGCCCTGGGCGGTAACTTCTTCTGGACGGGCTCCCTGGAGCTGACCGTACCGCTGGGACTGCCCAAGGAACTGGGTCTCTCCGGAAGCGTCTTCACCGACTGGGGCACGCTTTATGATTCGGATTCGACCGGTCCTGAGGTCGCCGACGACAAGTCTGTCCGCGGCTCCGTCGGCGTCGGCCTGGCCTACCAATCTCCATTCGGCCCGTTGCGCCTCGATTTTGCCCAAGCGGTTGTCGACGAACCCTATGACAAGACCGAATTCTTCAGGTTCAGCTTCGGAACCTCGTTCTGATGTCCCGGGTGACCAGGATCATGAAGTCCTGCAGTCTCGTGATCGTGTGCGCTGTCTTGGCCGCCGGCACCGTGACTATGTCTGCCCAGGCGCAGGAAGCCGAACCCACGGTGATCGCCATCGCCGATGTGCAACGCCTGTTGCGCGAGTCAACGGCGGGCGCGAGTTTGGAGCGCCAGCTCACGGAACTGCGGTCATCGCTCGCCGCCGTGGTGGCGGAGCGCGAGCAGGCGCTGCGTCAGCAGGAACAGGAGCTTCAGGAACAGTCCGCGATCCTGGCGCCGGAGACGTTTGCCGAGCGACGGCGCGCCTTCGAGGAAGAGGTAATCGAGTTTCAGCGTGACGTCCGCGAGCGCCAGCGCACCCTGGACGAAGCCTATGGCGAGGGACTCGATCAGATCCGCGTGGCGATCATCGAGATACTGCAGCAGATGGTCGAAGAGCGCGGCTATGATCTGATCTTGCCTCAGGCACAGATCCTGGTGGGAAGCCGGGAACTAGACATCACGAATGATGTGTTGTCCGAACTGGACCAGCGCGTCCCGACCATCACCATCAGCGTCGAAGAGAACTGATTTGTCCGATCCGCGGTTCTTCGAGCGTGCCGGACCGTTTTCGTTGTCCCAGATAGCCGAAGCGGTTGGTGGCGAACTTGCCGATGGTGCGGCCGGCGAGCTGATGATCGCGGACATCGCGCCGCTTGACGAGGCAGGCTCTGACAATCTGAGCTTCCTGGACAACAAGAAATACCTTGATGATCTTGCCGAGACGTCGGCCGGTGCGTGCCTGATTGCGCCCGCCATGGCCGAGCGGGCGCCAGCGGGGACAGCCCTGGTGCTGTGCCGCGAGCCCTATCTGAGCTTCGCGCTTGCCGCGCGCATGTTCTATGCGCCGGCGCCGCCTGAGCCCGGTGTTGCACCGACCGCGGTCGTCGAACCCGGCTGCGCGGTGCCCGAAGACTGCCGTATCGATCACTTCGCGGTCATCTCCTCCGGCGCCCAACTGGGCGCGCGATGTCATGTCGGGGTGGGTGCCTATGTGGGCCCGGGCGTCAAGCTCGGTGATGATTGCCGGGTTGGTCAGAGCGCGACGCTGGAATGTTGCCTGATTGGAAACAGGGTTAACATTTATGCTGGCGCCCGTGTCGGTACCGAGGGCTTCGGTTTTGCGGTCGGACCGGAGGGGCCGGTCCGGATCCCCCATACCGGCCGCGTCATTGTCGAGGATGATGTCGAGATTGGCGCCAACTCGACCGTCGATCGCGGCACCACCGGCGATACGGTGATCGGGCGCGGCACGATGATTGATAATCAGGTGCAGATCGCCCATAACGTGAAGATAGGGCGTGGCTGTATTCTGGCCGGCCAGGTCGGCGTGGCAGGGAGCGTTCAGGTCGGCGACTTTGCCATGCTGGGTGGTAAGGTGGGTGTCGCCAACCATGTTAAGATCGGCGATGGCGTGCGGATCGGGGCTTTGTCGGGGGCTAGCGAGGACCTCGCGGCGGGCGGTACGTATCTTGGGCAGCCGGCGATCCCGATCAAGGATTTCTGGCGTCAGGTCGCCGCCGTCAGGCGCCTGACGAAAAGAGGGTGAATGGGGGCATGAACAAGCAGCCGGCCAAGGACATCAATCCACAGACAGGCGACACGATCGAGACCATCGATGTCGAGCGGATCATGCAGATGATCCCGCACCGCTATCCGTTCCTGATGATCGACAAGGTCGTCGACCTGGTTCCCAACGTAAGCGCGATCGG
>JBCCIS010000041.1 GCA_039028155.1 Pseudomonadota bacterium | reverse complement strand
GTAATCCGTAAACGTCGCACCACCCGTCGTCGCCAAAACCTTCGTAATCGCAGCCGTCAGCGTCGTCTTACCATGGTCAACATGACCAATCGTGCCGATGTTCACATGCGGCTTGTTACGCTCAAACTTCTCCTTCGCCATCCTGCGCCGTCTCCTACTTAGACTTAAGCTGACCCGCCAATCCGGGCTTTCGTTGTGTCTGTCACACCATTTGGAGCGGGCGACGGGAATCGAACCCGCATAACCAGCTTGGAAGGCTGGGGCTCTACCATTGAGCTACACCCGCGCTCGATCCGCGATTCCTGTCCCGTTCCAAACGTCGCGTCGGCGATGCCGAAATGGTGGTGGAGGGAGGTGGATTCGAACCACCGTAGGCATAGCCAACGGGTTTACAGCCCGTCCCTTTTAACCACTCAGGCATCCCTCCAGTTTTAGTATGTCCATCGCCGCCGCCGGAGGCAGGCGAACTATGGGAATTCTCCTATATTGTCAACGAAAACGAAGCGCGAACGCCACTTCGCGCTCCGCGTCCGTCACGTCGGCACGTCATTGATGTGTCTGCTTGTCGTTTTTGAACATATAACATCGGCATGATGAATCGCAAGAACCGCCCACGATCCGGCCCCCGCAAATCACGCTCGGAGAGCCGCAAAACCGGCAACCAGGGGCTGTGGATGTATGGCCATCATCCCGTTTTGGCCGCCATCAGCAACCCGGCGCGACGCTGCCGCCTGCTGCTGGCGACCGCCGATGCGCTTAGAAACCTCCAAAAAGAGGTCGATTTGCCCGGTGATCTCACGGTCAAAACCGCCGACCGCCAGGAAATCGACCGCCAACTGGGACCAGGATCGGTCCACCAGGGCCTGGCGCTGCAAGCCGATCCGCTGCCGGACGAAGACCTGCAATCGGCGTGTTCCGGGCACGATCTGGTCTTGGTCCTCGATCAGGTGACCGATCCGCACAACATCGGCGCCATTCTGCGCTCTGCGGCGGCCTTTGGCGCATCCGCCGTGGTGCTCCAAGACCGGCACTCGCCGGCCGCCACCGGCGCGCTCACGAAAGCCGCCTCCGGCGCCGTCGAAAAGGTGCCGATGGTGCGTGTGGTGAACCTGGCCCGCGCGCTGGATGAGCTCAAAACGATGGGATTTTGGATTGTCGGGCTGGACGCCGAAGCGCCGGCATCGCTTGATCGCGTGGCCGAAAGCGGGCCGATCGCCCTGGTTCTTGGCGCCGAAGGGCCGGGTTTGCGCCGGTTGAGCCGCGAGGCCTGCGACGTGCTGGCGCAGATCCCCTTTACCGGGGGCATGGCGAGCCTGAACGTTTCCAACGCGGCGGCGGTTGCGCTTTATGCCCTCCGCTCGAGCCTCGAAACGACGCGATCCAAGGGTTAACAGCCCGAGTGTCTCACAATCGGTTTTGCATGAACCTGGATTATGCTAGGTGAGCCGCGGCGCCGGATTAGCTCAGTTGGTAGAGCAACCGCCTTGTAAGCGGTAGGTCGTCTGTTCGAGTCAGACATCCGGCACCAGTTCTCCAGCAGCCCTGCCATGCTTCGACGATTTTCCTTTTCGTAACAGGAAGTTACGACGCCAGCGTGAACGGCGTTCACATGCCCGATTGGCGACCCTCATGGCACCGGATGTGCCATGTCGGCACATATCCTGTCGATCGAATACGGCATCGGCCCTAGCCGATCTCCAGCCGCTCGATTACACCGTTCTCGTCGACATGAACGGTCACCCGGTCCTCGCGGTAATCCATGGTCACCATGTCACCGGGTCGCACGACGCGCAGCGTCAGCCCGACCAGTTCAGGACATAGGCCCGCCTCGCCGTCGTCGCCGCCGGCCTGGGCGTAACCGGCAGCGCCGACCAGTGCGGCCCCCTGCAGCAGCGCGCGCCGCCCCAATGTCGATCTGTCCATCTTCGCCTCCCCGTAAGCTGCGTTCTCGGTCAATCGCGATTTCGGACACATCCTGCGTCGACGCGCGGTCTCGATTCGCCGACTAGATTAATAGTCCCATCGCCAGTTGACGCCCACATTGGCGCTGGCATCGGTCCCTGTCGAGGTCTCAACGGACAGGCTGTCGGTCAGTTCGACCTCCACGGTGACGGCGCCGGACCCGGTCTGGGTGCCCTGCTCGACGCCGACATAGACGTCTTCGGTAACGTAGCTGCCGGCACCGACACGGGTATCACCCTCATCGTCGGACGAGACGCGCAGCACGTCGATCCCAAGCGTCTGACGGGTCTGGTCCAAAATGCCCGAACCGCCGGTTACGCCGCTCAGTTCGGCGACGGCCGAGGCCACCTCGAAGGCCTCGAACGCCGAGAGATTGGACGAACTCTTGCCAAAGAGGACGCGCGGCAGGACCTCGGCCTGGGGCAAAGGCGGGTTCGAGGTGATTTCGATCTCGGGATCAAGCGCGCGGCCACTGATCGTGATGATCCCGGTCACCTCCTCGCGGCTGCTTTGCGCCGAAACGTCCAGAATCGGGTTATCGATCTGCTCGGGATCCAGCTCCACGATGCCGCGGGTAATCTCGAACGGCCGGCCGACGAGTAGGACTTGGCCGCGCTGCACCTCGATCTTGCCGTTCACGACCGGTTCGTCAGTGGTGCCGGTTATGGCGATGTTGCCGAACCATTCGGTCTCAACGCCACGGCCGCGAACGAAGAAACGGCGGGGAATGTCGATCGTGACATCAAGATCGGCGAGCCACAGGCCGGATCCGTCGGCCGACGTGCCGTTGCCGCGGCCGCCATAGACGTCCTGGACATCCAGCACCACGACCGACGGCGGTAGCGAGTTGACCAGATTGATTTCAACGACGTCCGTTGTAATCGCCCCCTGGATGGCACCGCGCAACGGCGTGCCGGCATAGGTGATGTTGCCGCTGGCGGTCGCCATGACGTCGTCACGGCGAACGAGTGTGGCGCTGCTGAGTGACAGGGCCGCTTGAATGTCCACCTCGCCGGCCAGGTTCACGTCACCATTGGCCTCGATGCGGCCATCGGCGCCATCCCTGGCCTGAAGGGTGATGGCCAGGCTCTCGGTGCTGTCGCCGGTGACTGTCAGGGCGATCTGGTCAATCAGGGTACCGTAGACAAGGTGTTCGTAGGTGCCGTCGCGCAAGGTCAGTTGACCGGCGACATCCGGATTGCCGACGACACCCTGCGCGGTCAGCGCGGCGACCAGGTTGCCCGACATCCGCTGGTCGCTCGCAGGCAGGGTTTCCCATATCTCCGCCAGCTTGATGTTGACGTCGACGGCCGCGTCCAGCGGCGCCGACATCGCGTTCGCCACTTCCAACGTGGTGGCGTTCAACGCGGCGCCAATCCGTGCCTGACCGGAGAGCTGGCTTCCAGGCAGACCCGAGACCTCCAGATCGGCCGTCATCTGGTTCTCGTCCAGTTCGGCGTTGAACCGAATGTCCGCGACCATCGTTTCCTCGCCGGTGCGTTCGGAAAGATCGAGGTCGTTGACCGCCAGCGCGACAGACCCGACCACAACGTTGTTGCGGGTCGTCATCTGGGCCGTGCCCTCGATCAGACCGGTCGCGCGCGATCGGGGCGCAACGATCCTGATCAGCTCGAACGGCAGACTTTCGATCTCCAGGCCCGCCTCAAGCGATTGGGCCGTGCGCACGAAATCGCCCGACACGGTGCCGCCGCCCATCTCCAGCACGATGTTCTCGACGACCACGGTGCCGTCGCCAAGTTGCAGGCGAAGCGGACCGTTCTGCGCGAAGTCCTGCTCGCTCACACTGCCGGACAGACGGTCGAACAAAAGCTCAAGTTCTTCGCTGGCCAAGTCAGCCTGAAACGCCGTGTCGACGCTGACCGGCACGCCGGCATTGCCGCTGGCCTGCGCGTCGACCGTTGCAAGGTCGCCGGCCAGTTCGGCGCGCACGACCGCCCCGTCCAACGTGTAGGCATCGAACGCGGCCTGGCTCAACGAAATGTCGGCGACACCACCTGGCTCGCCCTCCAGATCGCTGAGGTCGGCGTTGACGCGTATGTCGCCCAGCGTCAGAAGGCCGCCATCGGCGAGCGCCAGGGTTAGATTGCCGGCGCTCAGGGCAATCTGGGCATCCTGTCCGCCATTGGCACCGACCCGGGCATCGATCCGAAACGACAAGCTCCCGGCGCCTTCCATGCCGGCCAGACCGGCGAGCGGTCCGATATCGGCATCGCTCGTCTGGATGACACCGGAGACAACACCGGCACCATCGACCCGAAGCGAGCCGTTGCCAACAAGACCGGGGCCGTTCAGCGCGATCACCGGCAGGTTGATATCCTCGCCCTCTTCGACAAAGGACAGCGCGATCTTCAAAGACCCCGATTGAGGCGGCATGGTGATCAGAGCCTTGCCGCTCGGCGCGCCAGAAAGGTCGCCGACTTCAGCGGCGGCGGTGACGCCATCGGCCGAGACGCCGGCCATGCTGACCCCGTTGAGTACCGCCTCCGCGCGAATCACGGGGTCTTCGACGGACCCGGTCAGCTGAGCCTGAAACGAGGCGCTGCCGCCGGCATCGGCACCCAGCATCCCGGCAACGGCCGGTGTGACCGTGAGGTCGCCCGCCAGGTTGCCGTCCAGGACCGCGAAACCATCGATCAGGTCGATCCGTCCGGCAACATTGACGGACTGGGTGGTTGCGGTGAGAGCGTCGAGAACCGCGTAGGTCGCAAGATCGCTCTCCAATTCCGTCGTCACGGACAGGCTGTCGCCAATGAAGGGCGAGACACTGTTCATGGCGACCTCAAGCCCCATGCCGTCGATCGCGACAGGGCCGGAGACGAGCGAAAGATCGGGCGCCAACGTCAGATTGCTCTGTACCGTCAGGCCGCCGCTGAGCGGCAAGCCGGCCATGTCGCTGAAGCCTGAAAGGTCGGCAACGTCGATATCGGCATCGACCTCGCCCGACAGGTCGTTGAGATCGATGATGCCTTGGGCGGCGACATTCAAATTGGCGCCCGTGACCTCTAGGGTTGCGACAGAGAATTCGGCGAAGTCACCGTCGATGCCGACGGCGAAGTCGATCTGGGCCTTCTCCTCCAGCAACGTGCCGACGGCGGGCTCGCCGGCGACCAGGCTGTCGACGACGATCTGCCCCTCGCCCTCCCAGCCCTGAGCGCCGTCTGGTGACAGCGTGGCTGTAAGCGTGACATCCCCGGCGAGCGCATCGGGAACGTCCAGCCCATCGACCGAACCCGCCACGGTCACATCTGGCGCGGCGAGATCGCCCATGGCGGTCAGATTGATTTGCCAGGCGCCCAAACTTACCGGGTCGGCCAGAGCCTCGATCGGTGCATTGTCGCGGCCCTCCAGCGTTGCCGCGAGGTCGACCGTGTTCGCCGCCAGGTCTGCCTGGCCTGTCGCCGAAATCGCGAGGGCACGCGCCTCTACCATCAGGCGTTCGACACGGTAGAGATCGCCATCGATCACCAGGGCGGTATCAAGGGTTACCGGCGCGCCGATCAACGGCTGAAGCTCAGCCGGCATCAGGGGGTTCAGGCTTGCGTCGCCGTCGAGCGCCACCATCAGCGTGTCACCAGCTTGAACCCGCAGGCCGACATCAACGGCAAGATCGTCACCGGCGTTCGCGTTAAGCGTACCCGACCAATCACTCGCCGGGCCGTCACCCTCCAGCGTCAGGTCGAATGGCGGCGCACCCTCCAGATCCAGCATGTGCACGATGACGCCACCGGCGGGCTCATAGACGTTGGCCCACAGTGACAACCGGTTAGCGGCCAAATCGACATCCGCCTTGGTCTGCACGGCCCCGCCGACACCGTCGGTACGGAAGACGCCAAGGTCGAGCGTGACCTCGCCTGCGCGCGAGGCGCTTGCCATGCCTTCGACCTTCAGGGTCGCCGCAACACCAAACAGCGCTTCGTCCAGATCGACGCGCGCCACGGAAATCTCGTCGACCGTCACTCCGACCGGCAGTTCCGGGATTGCCGTGGCGTCATCATCGGAAGAGACATCGTCCTCGGTTCCTACGGCAGCGGGGGGACGACTGACAACGACCTCGCCGACCTCGAAGGAGTCTATGGTCAGATTGCGTGTGAGCAGCGCCCAAGGGTCCCAGGCGACCGCGACGTTCTCCAAGGTCAACCAAGGCCCCTCGCCGTCCAACACGACAACCTGATCGATGGCGATCGTGCCCGGTAGCCCCGGGGCAATCGAGCCGATTTCGACCTCCATGACGCCGGGGTCGCGTGCCGCGTCTTCGATCGTTCGGGCCAACCACGCACGGCCACTGTTGGAGTCGATATAGATCAGACCGCCGACGACAACGGCCAGCGCCAGGACGACAAGCGGTCCAACGACCGCCACGGTGATGATGAGGATGCGCCGTTTCAAAACGCCTGACCCAGGCTGATGTAAAACTGAAAGGGATCATCGATATCCTTGCGGCGATCCAATGGCACCGCGACGTCCAGCCTTAGCGGCCCAAAATCCGTGTAGTAGCGCACGCCCAGACCGGCGCCCCAGAAAAACTCCTCCTCGAAATCGGGGATTGTCGAATCGTAGACGCTGCCGCCGTCGATGAACGGGACAACGCCGAAGTCGTCGAGGAAGCGTACGCGGAGCTCTGCGCCGACGGTGATCAACGAGCGTCCGCCGACCGGATTGTTCTCCGCATCCAACGGACCGACCTTTTGGAACTCATACCCGCGCACCGAACCGGCGCCACCGGCATAGAGCCGCTTGTTCGCCGGCAAGGTCTGAGTCGGCTCGCCACCGACCGACGCCACGCGTCCCCTGACGGCGATGATGTAGTCGTCATACTCGTCGAGCGGATAGTACGTTGAACCAGAAATCTCCGACGACAGGAACGATACGGCGGCGCTGCTGTCCGTCTCGACCGCGCCGACGGCCGATGAAACGACGTTGAAGACCGGCCCGATCCGCCCAGTCCATGGTGTTGTCGCCAGGTTCAGACGAAACCCCTCGGTCGGGTTCAGCAGATCGTCGGTGTCGTCGTAGCTGTAGGAGACCGGAAACCCGACCAGAAAGACCGTCTGGTCCTCCTCGCCAATCTGCTCCTCATTGATCTCCAGGAACTCCGCGGCGATACCCATGGAACCCGTCCAGTACTCGCTGACCGGCCACTCGATGGCGACCGAGCCAGTCGCACCGGTCTGCCGGAACGCCTCCAGTTCCTCGTTGAGCACGGCGCCAGTCACGACGAGATCCTGTTCCAGACGCCGGAAACCGGGCTGGCGATAGGTCGCATCCAGTCGTTGGCGGATCAGACCAAGCGTGGTCGAAAGATCCAGCAATTCCGCCTCACCCAAGATGTTGCGGTGTTGCCATCCGAAACGGACCTCCACACCGTCTTCGGTCGAGTAGGAAATACCTGCGCGGACGGTGCGCGGCGGCCCCTCCTCTATGGTGACTTCGACCGTGCGGGTCTCCTCGTCCGTGTCCTCGTCCGGTTTGACCGTGACCTGGCTGAAGAGACCGGTGTCGACGAGGTCCTGGCGGTACTGGTCGACCACCGACTGATCGTAGATCTCACCTTCCTGCCAGGGCACACGGCGCAAAAAGTAGTTGGATTCGGTGCGGTCAAGGCCCGATAGCGACGTCGGCCCATAGCGTACGAAGGGACCGGGCGTGATCGTCACCTGAACCCAGATCGTCTTGTCGGCATGATCGGCGAGAACCAGCCGATCGTCCGCCGCGGCAAACGGATAGCCGTTGTTGCGCAGATGCCGGACCGCCCGGGACTCCGCGCCGACCACGGCCTCCGCCATCGCCGACTCGCCCAGTGTGATGTCGATATCATCAAGGTCGACGCGCGCTGCCTCGTGCGCCGGGGCTCCGCCGAAATAGGCGATGTCGTAAGCGGCGATCAGGTACTGCTCGCCGGTCGTCACCGAAATCTCGACCGTCACCGGTTCCGTTTCCGTGTCGATCCGCGAAATGATGTCGCTGTCGTAATAGCCGCGTGAGCGCATGACCGCGTCGAATCGCTCGACATCCGCGTCGACACGCCGCCTGAGGCCACTCAGGCTGGCCGGCGGGTCATCGGAAAGGCTCATCAGTTGTGAGCTTTCCTCGATCTGGCCGCGCAGGCCCTCAATGTTGGGGATGTTCAGGATAACGTCGTAGTCGACGTGCGGCCCTTCCTCTTCCGTCTCAGGCTGATCAACGGGCTCTTGCTCATCGGCCCAGGCCATGGACGAAACAAGCAAAAGCACCGCGATCAAGCACGTCAAACAGTGTCGGTAGGATGTCACGCACGCCATCGCGACTTGGTATAGCCGGTCACGCGGCTTCGCCATACCCCACGCTTAGGGTGGTCATAGCCCCCCGTTGCCACGCCGTGCCGGACCAAGTGCCGGCTGTGGGTCGGACTTAGGGTGATCAGCCCGGTGGCGGCCGTTTTTGGGCGCCGACAGCCCGAGCTTGAACGATCGGTCGATCTCGTCTTGGACCAACTGTCGCAGATAAAGAGACAATGTGGCCTCGCTCAGAGGCTCATCAGATTTAGACACGTGACCTAACTTCGCCTCCAAACCATCAGCGACCCATCCTACCAAGCCGGCGCGCTCCATGGTTGTGACGGGTTACCGCGCCGGAAATTCAGTCTACAGTGCGATCATGGTTAAACGTCGTCAACGCCGCAAATCATGGCGGCGGCGCCTGCTTAAGCTGACCGGACTGGTCGTTATCGCCGTACTCGTCGGACTGGTGGTGGCTGTCAGTCAATTTGACAAGGACATGTTCGACCAGATCCTGGCCGACCGGTTGGAGGAGAGCCTAGGCCGGCGCCTGGATATCGACGGCACCCTCAGCGTCTCGATTTCGCTGACGCCGGAGATCACCGCCACCGACGTCAAACTGAAGAACGCGACGTGGGCCAGTGCGGAAGACATGCTTGTCATCAGCAAACTCGACGCGACGGTTCAGTTGTTTCCCCTGTTCACCGGCAACGTTGTCTTCGACAAACTGGATGCCGAACAGGTCGACGCCAATCTTGAGATGTCGAGTGATGGCGAGGCCAACTGGAACCTGGAAACGGCCAGCGACAGTGGCGGCGGCGGCATGTCAATCACGCTGCCGGACGATCTCAGCATCAAACGACTGAACGTCACATTCGACGACAGGGCCGCAGGCGATAGTTTGTCGGGCTGGTTCGACGATGTGCATCTGGCGTCATCGTCGAACAATCTGGACATCACCACGACAGGCCAGATCGACGATACGCCGGTTTCGATCGACCTCAACTTGCCGAGCCTAGAGGCGGTGGTCGACCCGGACCTCGATACGCCGGTCAAAGGCAACGTCGTCGCCCTGGGGCTAACGGTGACCATCGACGGAGACGTCGGTCTGGACGATGACGGTAACGCCGCTGGCTCGGCCGATATCACGATTGACAGCGATGACATCTCATCGTTGTCGCCACTGGCCGGCGTGCCGTTACCGGCACAGCCGCTTCATTTCACCGGCAATGCCAGTGTCACGGGCGATCAGATTGTCGCCAAGGGCGATGCGACGCTGACCGACACGACAGTCAAGCTCGACGTGACGGTCGGAACCGACGTGTCGCCGCCTTCGGTTTCCGGCAAGGTTTCAGTATCCGGCGACGACCCCGCATGGATTGCGAAGCTCGCGACGGTCGATCTGCCGTCGGAGAGTTACACGATGGAAGCCGAGTTCAGCGTGACCGACAAGCTTCAGGCGAAGGGCAGTGGCAAGCTGGGCGAAACCGACATCTCATTCGACGTCACCGACGCGACGTGGGACGGCATACCGCCGCAGTCGATTAAACTGTCGCTTGCCGGCCCCGATATGTCGCGCCTTGGCGACTGGCTCGACATCGAGTTGCCCGCAGCCGCCTTCACCATGTCGCTGACCGGAACCGATACCGACGGGAAGTTTGTGATTACCGACGGCATCGCCGCATCCGGTTCGGCGAATGCCACGTTCGGCGCGACGATTGCCAATCTGGACGATCCCCTGGGCCAGCCGATGCCGCTGCAGGCGACAACAGACAATCTGCAGGCGATCGGCAACCTCTACGACATCGACCTGCCTGCCCTGCCCTTCACAATGTCGTCCAACCTGATCGAGAAGGACGGCGACCATTACACCTTGAGCAGCCTGAAAGCCCAGATCGACAATCACACCCTGACCGGCTCCCTGGACATCGACGACAGCGGCGAGCGAACAGCCTTCGCCGGCAACCTGTCGACCAATGAGCTCGATGTGGCTGACATCGCCGATACCATGGCCGCCGACGACCTGGCCGAGGACGAACCTCTGATCATCCCCGATCCCGGGATCGACCTGGACATCACCCTACAGAGTACGAAGGTCACCATCGACGACCTGGAGTTTCAGAACGCGCACTTGCGCGTCCGTACCGACGACCGGGAAGTCGGCGTCTATGGCCTGACCGCGTTGTTCGCGTCCGGCAAGCTGACAACGGATTTCAAGATTGCGCACAGCATTGAAAACCCACCGATCAACGGCACCCTAAAACTGGCCGACGCATCGACCACCGATATCTCGACCATGTTTGATTTGCCGGGTGACGTTCGCGGGCCGCTGAACATTGATATCGAAGCCGATAGCGATATCGCCAATGTCAACGAGACGCTGAAAGACGTCACCGGCCACGCAGACATCGTGTTGCAGAATGGTTATGTCGGCAGCGACGTGCTGCGCAAGGCCGACAGTTTCGTCAATCTCTTGGCGCCATGGCGCAACAAGAAAGATCCAAGCGTCGTTGAGTGCCTTGTGCTGCGCTACGATCTCGCCGACGGCAAGGCGACGAGCGAAGTCACCCTGCTTGACACCTCGACCATGACGGTCGCCGGCAGCGGTTACATCAACATGTTGGAGGAGACGTTCAACCTGCGCCTGGCGCCGACGCCGAAGGACGCGACGCTTTTGAGTCTGGCTTCAGCGGTGAAGATAACCGGGCCGATCGACGACCCCAAACTCTCCGTCGGCCCACTTGACGTGGCAACCGGCGTTGGCGGCAGCCTGCTCTCCTCGATCCTGGCGCCGGTCAAGGCGTTGATGCCGATTCTGGGCCTGACCGGCGACGACGACTCACCGTGCAAAGCGGCCCTTGATCCCGATCGCGGCGCCAGCAACGCCGCCCAGCCGGTCGCCAGCAACTGCGCGCGGCCGCAGCCGTGGACGGATAACGGCCACGTGCGGTTCGGCCGCCATGTGCAGCATGCGGTCACCTGCCCGGCCGCCTCCTGAACGATCGATCACGCCGATCGCCTCAGTAGATGGCGGCCTTAGTTGATGGTCGGCAGAACGAAGATCTGGCCGGGATAGATCAGGTGGGGATCGGCGATCTGGCCCTGATTGGCCTCAAAGATATGGGTGTAGTGGACGCCGGAGCCATAGGAGTGGCGCGCGATGGTCCAAAGATTGTTGCCCGGCTGAATGATCACAACCGGCTCCGCGCTCGCCGGTAGCTGCAGGGACTCGCGGTCGAAAGGTGTTTCAACACGCGCCAGAACGGTGCCGCCCTCGTCGACCTGATCGATCCTGAGCGCGTGCAGACCTTCGGCGACCGGCTTCTCCAACATCATGCGCCATTCGCCGGCGCTATTGGCCAGCGTGCGCCCGACGAGTTCGCCGTCAACATAGGCGCGGATCTCGGCTCCGGCCTCGGCCTTGCCGGAAAGCGAGACCTCGCCGGCTTCATCATAATTCAGCGTGTCGAGGGACAGGCCGTCACCGCCGGCAAGACCCACACCGTCTTCCGGCTCCTGCAGGATCTCGACCTGACCGTCGTCGTCACGTGGCACCAGGACGGCGATGGTCTCATCGATATCGTCCGCAGACGTTTCCGTCGGCGCGGAATCGCTGCCGGCCGACGCCGTGCCTGATGCCGATGCAGCCCCGTCGTCCGAAGGCGCATCGTCGGCTTCGGGCACCAGCATCGCCACGCTTTCACGTGATTCGCTGACCGTCCCGTTCGTGTCTTCGGACTTCAACCACAACTCATGGCTGCCCGCTTCCAGCGGCTCGTCGAGAACGATGACCCAGTCGCCGCGATCGTCCGCCGTTGTCTCCGCGACCAGACCGTCGTGGCTATAGATCTGAACGGTCGCGCCGGGTGATGCGCGGCCTGCCATCACCGCGTCTCCGGTGGTCTCGACACGCACGATATCGAAGCTTGGCGTGACCGGTTCGACCCCGGTCATATCGCCGGAGGTGTCGTCCTGGAGCGCCGCGGTCTCGGTACCGTCGTCCGTATCGGTCTGGTTCGTGTCGACCTGGTCACTTCCAGCCTGCTCCTCGGTCGTGGCATCCGCGGATGCAGCGTCCTCGGTTGTGGCGTTTTCGTCCGTGTCCGATGTCTGAGCTGCCGTGCTGGCGTCATCGGCGCCGGCGTCCGACGCGGCGGTTTCACCGCCCTCGTCGCCCCCGGTCGTCGTCGCGGTGTTGCCATCGTCATCATCACCGCCGGAGACGTCACTGGTCTCGGTGGTAATCTCTGCGTTCTGCTCTGCATCGTCGGGCTCAATCACAAAGAACACGAGAGCGGCGAGCACAAGCAGCACTACAAGGGCGAGAACGGTCCTCATGTCAGTAGCGTCGACTTCTTCACGGTGCGGTCCAAGCGCCCCGGTGTAGCATGATTGTCAAGAAGGCAACAAATCACCCGGATTGCCCAGGATTCACGGCAGGGTAACGGTCATGACGGCGCCGCCCAGGCCATGCTGGCTGTCATGGGCGCGCACCTCGACCTCGGTGATGCCTTGGGGGATCTCGACGCCTGACAGGCTGCGCCGGAACGGCTGTTCCTCGACATGGGGGTGAAACAGCACCCGCGTCCCCAGGACCGTGCCGTCAGGCGCGACGACATCCCACCGGTCCGCATAGTGCTCCCAGCCGGTATCGGCATGGGCCACCGTCACGTGGAACGTATAGACGCGCTCGGCGGTTTCGATTACCTCAACCGCAACCACATCCGCCTCGCCGGCTGTCGCCGGCCGGATGCCGGCCACGACCGCCAGCACCAGCAACATAAGAACGAAACGATCCATCATGGTTGAGATCCGGTCCATCTGCGTCTTCTGCGGTTCAAGCCTGGGCGATCGGGAGATCTATCGCCAGCAGGCCCAGATACTAGGCGAAACCATCGCCAAGCACGATATCGAGTTGATCTATGGCGGCGCCCATGTCGGCTTGATGGGCATCGTGGCCGACGCGGCGCTCGCCGCCAATGGCGTCGTCACCGGTATCATCCCCACCATGCTGCGCCGGGTCGAGGTGGCGCATGAGGGTCTGACCCACATGATCGAGGTCGAGACCATGTTCGCGCGCAAAGCGGTGATGATCGAGCGCGCCGACGCCTTTGTCAGCCTGCCCGGCGGTATCGGCACGGTCGACGAGATGATGGAGGTCGTCACGCTGCGCCTTTTGGGCCTGCACGCCAAGCCATCGGTGCTGGTCGATGTCGACGGGTACTGGTCCGATCTGACGACGATGCTTGATGGCCTGATCGCGCACCGTTTCGCGCCTGAGACGATCCACGACTTCTACTCCCTCGTGCCTGATGCCGAGGCTGTCCTGCCGGCTCTCGGCGTCGCTCGGCCGGCCTAGGCGATGGGTGCGGGAATTTCCCTTGAACCGGACGATGCGCGGTTTATGTTGCGCTGCACAATGACGGCCCAATCCACCACGCAGATACGCTGATCCGGAGGCACCCATGGCGAAGATCAAGGTCAAGAACCCCGTCGTCGAACTCGACGGCGACGAAATGACACGGATCATCTGGGCCTTCATCAAGGACCAGCTGATCCTGCCCTATCTCGACGTCGATCTTCTCTACTATGACCTCGGCATCGAAAGCCGCGATGCCACCGACGACCAGATCACGGTGGACGCCGCGCACGCGATCCAGAAGCACGGCGTCGGCGTCAAGTGCGCGACAATCACGCCCGACGAAGCGCGGGTCGAGGAATTCGGTCTGAAGAAGATGTGGCGTTCGCCCAACGGCACGATCCGTAACATCCTCGGCGGCACCGTTTTCCGCCAGCCGATCATCTGCAAGAACGTGCCGCGCCTGGTGCCCGGCTGGACGAAACCGATCGTCATCGGCCGTCACGCGTTCGGCGATCAGTATCGCGCGACCGACTTCGTCGTTCCGGGCAAGGGCAAGCTCACCATCACCTTTCAGCCCGAGGGCGGCGGCGAGCCCATCACCCACGACGTCTTCGACTTTCCCGGCGGCGGCGTGGCGCTTGCCATGTACAACCTGGATGAATCGATCCGCGGCTTTGCCCGCGCCTGCATGAACTATGGCCTGAACCTCAAATGGCCGGTCTATCTCTCGACCAAGAACACGATCCTGAAAGCCTATGACGGCCGCTTCAAGGACCTGTTCCAGGAAGTCTTCGACGCCGAGTTCAAGGAGAAGTTCGACGCCGCCGGCATCACCTACGAACACCGCCTGATTGACGACATGGTCGCCGCCGCGCTCAAGTGGGACGGCGGCTTCGTCTGGGCGTGCAAGAACTATGACGGCGACGTACAGTCCGACACGGTCGCGCAAGGCTTCGGCTCGCTCGGCCTGATGACCTCGGTCCTGATGACGCCGGACGGCAAGACGGTTGAAGCCGAAGCCGCCCACGGCACGGTGACGCGCCACTATCGCCAGCATCAGGCCGGCAAGGAGACGTCGACCAACCCGATCGCCTCGATCTTTGCCTGGACGCGCGGCCTGTCTTATCGCGGCGAGTTCGACGAGACGCCTGACGTCACGGCCTTCGCCCATGCTCTGGAAGATGTCTGCGTCGAAACGGTCGAAGCCGGCGACATGACCAAGGACCTCGCCATTCTGATCGGCAAGGACCAGCCGTTCATGACGACCAACCAGTTCCTCGCCAAGCTCGACGAGAACCTGCAGAAGAAGATCGGCTAACAAGGCGTCACGGCAAGACGGGAGACGACGATGTCTGGCTATCCGGCTTTCGGACCCAATGCGCGCGTGCGCCAGATCAGCGCCGGTGACGTCTCGATGCGCGTCGTCGACGAAGGTTCGGGACCCGACATCGTCTTTGTCCCCGGCGGCGACGCACCGGCCGAGAGTTATCTGCACCTGTTCAACGAACTGACCGATGCCTTCCACTGCATCACCTATGACCCCCGCGGCATTCCCGGCACCACGTCGCCGGCCGGCCCGTGGACCATGGCCGACTTCGCGGCGGACTGCGCGGCACTGATCGATGCATGCTGCGACGGCCCGGTCGTCGTATGCGGCCTCTCCATGGGCGGGCTGATCACCCAACAGGTCGCGATCGATTTTCCCGACAAGGTACGCTTGGCGATCCCCATGGGAACCGCCGCCTATATCGACGGCTTCACGCGCGACTGGATGGAAGCCGAGATCCGGTTAAGGCGCGAAGGCGTCGAGCTGCCCGATTACTTCCTGCCGGTGCACTACGCGGTTTATGCCTATCCCGCCAAGGCGTTGCACGATCCCGCGCTGTGGCCGCAGATCAAGGACGCCTATTCGGCGCGGTTCGGCGGGCGCGCACCGGAAGACACCATCGATCAGTGGCAGGCCTGCCTCGATTTCGATTGCCGCGACGCCCTGCCCGACTGCCCGGTGCCGTTCCACGTCATCTCGTTTTCCGAGGACGTGCAGACGGCGCCCGCCATGTGCAAGGTCGTGTCGGACCTCGCTAAGGACGGTCACTTCTACGAAATACCCGGCCTCGGCCACGTCTCCAAGATGCGCCACCGCCCGGATTTGATCGCCGCCCGGATCCGCGACATCGTCGAGACGGCATAGCGCAGACCTAGGCGGCAGCGCTATCCAATGCCGCTTCGATCGCCTTGATGGCGTCGGCCGCGCGGCTGGCGTCGGGGCCGCCGCCTTGGGCCATGTCGGGGCGGCCGCCGCCGCCCTTGCCGCCCAGTTCGGCGACGCCGGTCTTGACCAGATCGACCGCATTGAATCGTTCGGTCAGATCGTCGGTGACGCCGACCACGACGGCGGCCTTGCCGTCATCGGTCGCGACCAGCGCCACGACGCCGGAGCCCAGGCGCTGCTTGAAGCCGTCGGCCATGCCCTTCAGCTCGCGGCCGGGCACACCGTCGACATGGCGCGCGACGACCTTGACGCCGCCAATATCGCGCACGTCGTTATCCGCGCCACCGCCACCACCGGTGGCGAGTTTCTGACGGAGGTCGGAGACCTCACGCTCCAGCTTGCGCCGCTCGTCGGCGAGCGTCTGCACACGGTCGACAAGATCCGCCGGTGTCGTCTTGAGCGCGCCAGCCAGTTCCTCGATGCGCGTGTCCTGACGATTGAGGTACTCGAGCGCCGCCTGACCGGTGAGCGCCTCAATCCGCCGGACGCCCGACGCGACCGCGCCTTCGGAAACGATCTTGAAGAGACCGATATCACCGGTGCGCCGCACATGGGTGCCGCCACACAGTTCCGTTGAGTAATAGGCCTCACCGGTCTGGTCGCCAGTCGGCGTGCCCATGGAGACGACACGGACTTCGTCGCCGTACTTTTCGCCGAACAGCGCGAGCGCGCCGGCGGCGATCGCCTCGTCCGGGGTCATCAGCCGGGTGCGCACCTCGGCATTGCCGCGGATCTCGCTGTTGACCATCAACTCGACCGTCGCGATTTCGTCTGAGGTCATGGCCTTGGGATGGCTGATGTCAAAGCGCAGGCGACCGGGCGCCACCAGCGAACCCTTCTGCGTCACGTGATCGCCAAGCTCCTGGCGCAGCGCTTCGTGCAGCAGATGGGTGACCGAATGGTTGGCGCGCAGTTTGTCGCGGCGCACGTCATCGACACTCAGCGTCACGTCGTCACCGACGCTAAGCGTGCCGTGCTTGACCAACGCGGCATGCACATGCATGTCGCCGACCTGCTTTTGCGTGTCGGTCACGCGGACCTCGAGGTCGGGTGCGAACATCGCGCCCTCGTCGCCGACCTGACCGCCGGACTCGCCATAGAACGGCGTCTGGTTGGTGATGACGAGAACCTCGGTTCCCGTCGCCGCCTCCTCGACTTCCTTGCCGTCGACGATCAGCGCGACGACGCGGCCCTGGGCCTCGACCGTCTCGTAGCCCAGGAACTCGGTCGCGCCGACGCGCTCGCGCACTTCGAACCACAGCGTATCCGTCGCCGCCTCGCCTGAGCCCTGCCACGCCGCGCGCGCCTTGGCGCGCTGCTCGTCCATCGCAGCCTGGAAGCCGGCGTGGTCGACCGTGCGCCCTTCACGGCGTAGCGCGTCTTCGGTCAGGTCGAACGGGAAGCCATAGGTGTCATAAAGCTTGAACGCGACATCGCCCGCAAGTTCGCCGTCAGGCGGAAGGTCGGCAGTCGCTTCATCGAGCAGCTTCAGGCCGCGCGCCAGCGTCTCGCGGAAACGGGTTTCCTCAAGCTTCAAAGTCTCGGTGATCAGCGCCTCGGCGCGGCCGAGTTCGGGGAACGCGTGTCCCATCTCGCTGACCAGCGCCGGCACCAGGCGGTACATCAAGGGCTCCTCGGCGCCGAGCAACTGGGCATGGCGCATGGCGCGGCGCATGATGCGGCGCAGCACATAGCCCCTGCCCTCGTTCGACGGCAAGACGCCGTCGGCCATCAGAAAACTCGACGCGCGAAGATGATCGGCGATGACGTTGTGCGACGCGCGGTGCTCGCCATGGGCCGGCTGGCCGGTCAGATCGACGGAGGCATGGATCAGCGCCTGGAAGAGATCGGTGTCGAACAGGCTGTCGACACCCTGCAGGATCGCCGCCATGCGCTCCAGCCCCATGCCGGTGTCGATCGACGGGCGCGGCAGGTCGATGCGTTCGTCGGGCGTTATCTGATCGAACTGCATGAAGACGAGATTCCAGAACTCCAGGAACCGGTCGCCGTCCTCGTCCGCGCTGCCGGGCGGTCCGCCGGGGATATCCTCGCCGCGGTCGATGAAGATCTCCGAGCACGGCCCGCACGGCCCGGTGTCGCCGGCCGACCAGAAGTTGTCGGAGGTCGGAATGCGGATGATCCGGTCGTCGCTGAAACCGGCGATCTTGCGCCACAGCGCCGCCGCCTCCTCATCCGACGAGTGGACGGTGATCAAGAGTTTGTCGGCCGGCAGGCCGAACTCCCTGGTGGTCAGATTCCACGCGAGCTCGATCGCTTCTTCCTTGAAGTAGTCGCCGAACGAAAAGTTGCCGAGCATTTCGAAGAACGTCAGATGGCGCGCCGTATAGCCGACATTGTCGAGATCGTTGTGCTTGCCGCCGGCGCGCACGCATTTCTGCGCCGTGACGGCGCGGCTATAGGGCCGCGTCTCGGCGCCGGTGAAGACGTTCTTGAACTGCACCATGCCGGCTGCCGTGAACATCAACGTCGGGTCGTTGTGCGGCACGAGCGGGCTCGAGGCGACAACCTCGTGCCCGTTATCTCGGAAGTAGTCGAGGAACGTCGTGCGGACCTCGTTGACACCGGTCATGGTCTTTTCCTCATGATATCAGGGCTCAGGCTACCATCGGACGGACGAAAATCGCCGGAAACGCCCGAGCCGCGCGCTTTTAACGCCGGGCCCCGCCGCTGTCCAGCAGGCGGCACTGGCCCGCCAGGAGATGTGGCGGTTCAAACCGGCCGGTCAAGACTGCTTGGCAGCGCCCCTCAGGCGTTATTGTCCTGGGCGGCCACCCAGTCGGCGAGGTCGGAATGGCCCCAGACTTCGGCAATGCGCCCATCGCGCATCTGGAAGATCACGGTGCCGTGGTAGTCCAGCTTCTGTTCCGCCGCTTTCAAGCCGCCGTAGTCGCCCTTCAGCGTGCCGGTTCCGTGGTAACGCATGGCCGCCACGTCACCGTCGACCACAAGAAACACGATCTCGTGGCTCAAGTCCGGGAACGCCTGAACGAAGGGCACGGCGAAACGATCGCACAAGCCCTCGGATCCCGGGTAGTCGGTGATGCCGGAATGCCGGACCGCGGTTTCGTGGAAGAACCTGTCAAACTGATCAAACGCCTGCTGGTTCCAGAAGACATCGATCAGATCGCGAAGGGTCTGTTCGTTCGTCGCTCGGTCGGCCATAGCCCCTACTCCCGCTTGCCACGGCGATGAGGGGACGCGATCGACCTGGCGCCGTCAAGGCGTTGCTGACGCCGATGCGTCGTCCGCAACACCCATCGCGCCGGTGCGTGGGGAACACCGGCGCGACGGACACGCTCAGGGAGGTCGGGCTGAACGTTTGTCTTAGAGCAGATCCTGTTTTGGTGGAATCGCTTCGCGATTCCGACGAGACAGGTGAATCTGCTCTATTCATAGATGAAGAGCGGATTCACATCGTTAGGTGGAACCGTAAGACGGTTCCACCTAACCATGATCCGCTCTAGCTTGCCTTGTCCGCGACAGGCGCCTCGTCGTCTTCGGCGCCTTCTTCCACCTCGTCGCCCATCATGTTCTCGGCGACCAGGCCAGCGTTCGAGCGGATGGCGTGCTCGATGGTCTTGGCGATCTCGGGGTTGTCGGCCAGGAACTGCTTGGCGTTCTCGCGGCCCTGCCCGATCCGCTGATCGTTATGGGAGAACCAGGAGCCCGACTTCTCGACAACACCGGCCTTGACGCCGAGGTCGAGAATCTCGCCGGTCTTCGAGATGCCCTCGCCGTACATGATGTCGAATTCGATGACCTTGAACGGTGGGGCGACCTTGTTCTTGACCACCTTGACCCGGGTCTGGTTGCCGACCACCTCGTCGCGATCCTTGATCTGGCCGATCCGGCGGATGTCGAGGCGCACGGAGGCATAGAACTTGAGGGCGTTGCCGCCGCTGGTCGTTTCCGGATTGCCAAACATGACGCCGATCTTCATGCGGATCTGGTTGATGAAGATGACCAGACAGCGCGACTTGGCGATCGAGGACGTCAGCTTGCGCAGCGCCTGGCTCATCAGGCGCGCCTGCAGACCGACATGCGTGTCGCCCATCTCGCCCTCGAGCTCGGCGCGCGGCACGAGCGCGGCGACGCTGTCGACCACCAGGACGTCGATAGCGCCGGAACGCACCAGCGTGTCGGCGATCTCGAGCGCCTGTTCGCCGGCGTCGGGCTGGGAAATCAAGAGATCTTCAATGTTGCAGCCGAGCTTTCTGGCATAGATCGGATCAAGCGCGTGTTCGGCGTCGACGAAGGCCGCGACACCGCCTGCCTTCTGGGCCTCGGCGACGACATGGAGCGCCAGCGTCGTCTTGCCGGAGCTTTCGGGACCGTAGATCTCGACGATGCGACCGCGCGGCAGGCCGCCGATGCCGAGGCCGATATCCAGGCCCAACGACCCGGTCGAAATCGCCTCGATCTCGACAGCCTGGTCCTGCTGGCCCAGCCGCATGACCGAGCCCTTGCCAAAAGCCCGCTCAATCTGGCTAAGCGCCGCATCCAGAGCCTTGTCCCGTTCCATTCCGTTTCCCTCAACCAGCCGTAACGCAGCACTCGAATCCATCGACGGTCTCCTTATTCCACGGCGCCGGGGGCGGCGCAACGAAACATCCTGGTACCGTTTTTGTTCTCACATAGCAAGAACTAAAATAGAACAAACCATGGAGATTAGAACAACGCTGGGCGTGAAAAGGTTAACGACGACGTCTGGCGAGCCGGATCAGGCGGCCGTACCGTGCTGGTTCAAAACCTCGCCGACCTTGGCGGAAAGCTGCGCCAGATCAAAGGGTTTGGCGAGAAAGGCGGCATCGTCGATCGCGTCTGAACCGACGGCGTCTTCCGCATAGCCGGATATATAGATTACCTTGAGCGGCCCGCGCTGTTTGGTTACCGCGGCGACAAACTCAGGTCCGCTCATCCCGGGCATGACGACATCGCTGACGATTAGGTCGAGCGGACCCTGATAGCCGTCCAACAAACCCAGCGCCACGGCGGGCGATTCCGCCGACATGACGTTGTAGCCACTGGCGCTGAGCGCCCTCACCGCAAACTGGCGCACGGTGTCCTCGTCCTCGACCAAGAGCACCGTTCCCTTGTCCCGCGGCACCGAGACGGCGGGTTCGGCGACGTTATCCACAGCAATCGGTTCCAGCGGCACGCCGATCGCGCGAACGCGGGGCAGATAGACCCGGAAGACCGTGCCCGCGCCGACCTCGCTCTCGACTTCGATAAAGCCGTCGTTTTGTTGCAGCACGCCGTAGACGGTCGCCAGCCCCAGTCCTGTGCCCTTGCCGACGTCTTTGGTGGTGAAGAAAGGCTCGAAGATCTTGGCCAGATCCGCCTCAGCGATACCGCAGCCCTCGTCCACCACTTCCAGGCAGACATAGGGTCCCACCGGCGCCATACCGTGAGCCGTCGCGTGCGGCTCGCGCAGTTCCACCTCGGATGTCCGAAGCAAGATGCGGCCGCCCTGGGGCATGGCGTCGCGCGCATTCACGACCAGATTGGTGATGATCTGCTCTAGCTGCCCCTGGTCGGCCCGGACCGAGCTTTGGTCGGCGTCGCTCTCGACATGAAGCGTCACGTCCTCACCGATCAGACGCCGAAGGAGCTGCGACAGGTCATCGATCGTTCGGTCCAGGGAGAGCACCTGGGGCCGAGGCGTCTGGCGGCGCGAGAAGGTGAGCAACTGGCGCACCAGCCCCGCCGCCCGGTCTGTTTCGCGCCGGATATGGGTGATCTCGCCGAACGACGGGTCGCCCGCCTGGTGGCGGCGCAGCAGCAGATCGCAGAAGCCCTTGATGGCGGTCAGGATGTTGTTGAAATCGTGGGCGATGCCGCCGGCCAGTTGGCCAACCGCCTGGAGACGTTGGGACTGCTCGAACTGCTGCTCCAGGTGCCGCTTTGCCGTGGTGTCGACCGCATGAAGCAGGATACCGCGCACCGCGCTGCCGGGCTGACGCAACGGGGTCAGGATCATGGTCGTGCTTCGCTCGCTGTCGTTGGCCAGGCGCACCTCGATGGCGCCGCGCTGGGAGCCAGACTGGGCAGCGTCGGCCAAAAGCCGGATCAGTCCCCAGCGATCCTCGACCGCGACATAGTCGGCCAGATAGCGGCCCTCGATGTGCTGGTCGCCGAGCATGGCGACGAGAGCCGGGTTGGCGGTGACCAGCTTGCCCGTCGAATCGACGACGGCGGCCCCAAGCGGCGTTTCGTCCAGCAAATCGATAAAGTGGCGCGCCAGCGTCTCGGGCGGCGCCGTCAGCCCCGCGGCGGGGAACGGATGCCGGCGCCAGACCAGCCCCATACGCCCGCCGCCATCGATGTCCATGATGTTGGCGGTCAAACGCAAAAGGCGACCAGTCGTGGTTCTGACCTCCAAACGCGGCTCACTATCCGCCCCGTCCAGGGCTTGCTGGAATAGCCCGCGCGCGAACTCCTCCCGGTCGTCGGCCTCGAGCCAGTCGCAAAGGCTCGAGTTCATGAACGTGACGGCGCCACGATCGTCGACATGAAACATCCCGACGGGACCATCGACCACTGCATCCAGCACGTCGACCGGCAGGGCGCGGGCCTGCGACCGAGCACTCAGGACGATGAAGATCGCGGATAGAATGCCAAGGGCAACGACCACGATGGCGGCGATCAGCGCGACCATCTGGCCTGACGACGAGCGAAGCGCCAGGAACGCAGCGGCCGCGCCCAGCAGGAACAAGAGGCCGTTGACGACAGCCATCTGAATGGCCGCGCGGCGGCGGCGGCGTTGCCGGTCGGCACGCTCCTCAAGCGCCGCATACTTCGCATCGGCCATGGCCGGGATCCCCAAGTACCGGGCACAAAAGTCGTCAGAACCCGCCCGGACGGTAGCACCCAACCCGCGAATCCAACTCTACTTCAATGCCTTAGGACCGTATCATAAACCAGTTTACCGCCTTTGCGCGACCCCAATTGGCTGCCCTTCTGGTGACCGTCAACACGATCACGCGAAGGCCAACCGCCAACAAAAAAGGGACCCGGACAGTGTCCGAACCCCTCAGGCAGGTTGTCGAGGCCCCCGCGACGTCGGGCGGGCGCGCTATTCTATCTTAGTCGTCGCGATACACACGCTCACGACGTTCATGTCGCTCCTGGGCCTCCAGGCTCAGGGTGGCAATCGGGCGGGCTTCCAGGCGCTTGATGCTGATTGGTTCACCGGTTTCCTCGCAGAAACCGTAAGTACCATCATCGATCCGGCGCAGCGCGGCATCGATTTTCGAGATCAACTTCCGTTCGCGATCACGGGTTCTCAGCTCAATCGCCCGGTCGGTCTCGGTGGATGCCCGGTCGGCCAGGTCCGGCTCGGGCGACGTTTCTTCTTGCAGATGACGGATTGTTTCGGTTGAATCTTTAAGCAGTTCTTCCCGCCAATTGAGGAGTTTTCTCCTAAAATACTCCCGCTGAACGGGGTTCATGAACGGCTCTCTCTTGGTGGGTCGGTAACCATCAGGGAGTTCAAGTTCGGTGGCCATGCACCCCTCTTGCTGGATGTTGTTGCAAAGCCTTGATTGCGGGCGCGCTTATAGGTCGGAAGCGGGGGATTCCGCAAGTCCCTCAAAGGTGGGTTGCCAGGAATTGTCACAAATTGTGGAAAATCGGTTGACGGTCGTCACATCTCGTCGCGTTCGCTTTTGATGGAATTGGTTAACTTCCCGTAAACTTAGCCCACAGAGTCGGGGTTAAAGGTATGCGACTGCTTCTGATTGAAGACAGCGAGCTCGAAGCCGAAACCGTCCGCCGTATCTTGGAGGCGGAAGGGTGCGCGGTTGACGTCGCCGCGACCGGCGAGGAAGGCCTGGGGCTGGCACGATCCTACGATTACTCGTTGATCATCCTGGATATCATGCTGCCGGACGTTGAGGGCCACGGTGTTCTGCGCCAATTGCGCGACGCGCGGGTAACGACGCCTGTCCTCATGCTGTCGGGTCTCGCGGAGCTTGACCATAAGGTGCGTGGTCTGGGCCAGGGCGCCGACGACTATCTGACCAAGCCCTTCGACCGCGAGGAGTTGGTCGCGCGCATTCATGCGATCGTCAGGCGCTCGGAAGGCCACGCCCAGTCCGAGGTCGAGGTCGGACGCTTGAAAATCAAGATGACCGATCGCCGGGCCGAGGTCGATGGCGTGCCGGTCTCGCTGACTGGCAAGGAGTTCGGTGTTCTCGAGCTTCTGGCATTGCGCAAGGGCACCACGGTCACCAAGGACCAATTCCTGACCCACCTTTACAGTGGCGTCGACGAGCCGGAACTGAAGATCATCGACGTCTTCGTGTGCAAGCTGCGCCGTAAGATCGCCAAGGCAACCGGCGGCGACCACTATATCGAGACCGATTGGGGCCGCGGCTACTCGCTGCGTGAGCCGGAGCCAGGCGCCCACGTCGAGCGCAAGGCAAGCTGACCGCGTCGTTTAAGCTTAAGCAAAGGGCCGGGCATGCCAGACCGCATGCGCCGGCCCTTTTATGTCGAGGTCGAGTTCGAGACCAAGTCCGCTTGATGCGGCAGGGAAACCTGTGTTCTGGACCTTGGTTAGCGCTCAGGGGCGCGACGACGCAACAGCGCGTGTAAACGATGGGTGCCTTCGCGGGTCGGGGAACCTAATGCAGCGGATCAACCATGCTCGATCGGGCGCGCATGCCAGACTATGTGGCCGGCATCGCGCACCTCTGCATCCAAATCCAACCCCATTGACCAAGCCAACTGTGCCGTAAACACGGGCTGCACATCGCGCGGACTCATCGCTTGATAAATGTTCCCCTCCGTTGGCAGGGCAATCTCGGCCAATTCGCCCTTTGCCGCGACCGCTGGATGGCCAGTATCCAAGATCTCCAATACAGCGCCGGCCGGGGTTGTTTCCATCGCGCACAAGATTAGGTTCAGCACCAAACGCGCGCCCGAACTGGTTCCTTCGACACATGAATCGGACCAGTTCAGGTGATATCGGGTCTCTGCCAGGTAATCCGCTGTGACCTTGCGCGCCTCGTGCCACGTCATTCCCTCGCCCGTGCCGTAGGCGCGCCGGAAAAACGTCAGCCGACGCGTAAGCTGTGCACACGCGTCGCGCGTCAGATCATTGGCATCATCGATGCCATGGTCTCCGGCGCTGAGTTCCAGACCGTTGGCAACCGCACCGGCCGGACCAGCCAGTTCATGCGCCAAACGCGAACACAACAGCGCTGCCAACCGCAAGGCGTCGTTGTCATCCATCATACCTGCCTGGGTGCCTCCGATTAGCGCCATGGTCGTCCACACAACATCGTTCTATTTTGACGCCGCAGCAAGTTAACCGCTTGTTGTCACCACGCTGATTGGGAGATTGATGTGCACGACTTGCTCGCACCCGGCACGCTGGTTCGCCATCCGGCCGAGCCGGACTGGGGTATCGGACAGGTGCAGAGCGTCATCGGCGCGCGTGTCACGGTCAATTTCGAGAACGCCGGCAAGCGCTTGATCAATAGCGACATCGTGACGCTGCAGATTGTCGCGTCAGAGCGTGACTTTTGATGTTTCGTCTGGCAGGTTCCCGCCGGTTTTTCAGGGCCAATTCGTCCCCAATCCTAACGATTCGGGGCAAAAATTGGTCTGTTATTGGTTGAGAAACCGCAAAACGCATGATTCCGATTGCCACAGCGCAAAACATGCACTTTGTATCGGTCGCCGCCACGGCCACGTAGCCGTCTGGCGTACAAGCTATGATGTGACGAGTGAGGTCGATGACGACCGCTACCGGCGAACTAAGACGACGACGCCATCCCGGCGCCGGCAAACGCAAGACCCGGACAACGGCCAAGGGCCGGCAACCGGACCCGACGGCGCTCGCCGAAATCGGCGCGCTGCTGGACGGCCGCCTGCGCGACCGCGACCTTCTGATTGAATATCTGCATCTGATCCAGGACCGCTACAAACACATCTCCGCGCGTCACCTGCAGGCGTTGGCCGAGTTGATGCGCATCCCGATGGCCGAGGCCTATGAGGTCGCGACGTTCTATCATCACTTTGACGTGGTGAAGGAAGGCGAGACACCGCCCGCGCCGATCACCATCCGGGTTTGCGACAGCCTGACCTGCGAGATGATGGGGGCCGATACCCTGATCGACTCGCTTGACGGCAACCTCGGCCCCGATGTCCGCGTCGTGCGCGCGCCCTGCATGGGACGCTGCGACACGGCGCCGGTCGCAAAAGTCGGACGCAACGATATCGATCACGCCGACAGGGCGACGATCGAAGCGGCCGTTAAAGCCGGCGACCTCGATGCGCCGATCCCCGACTACCAGGATTACGACGCCTATGTCGCTGACGGCGGCTACGCCTTCCTGCGTGACGTGCTGGCGGGCAAGCACGAGCCCGACGACCTGATTGCCACCATGGAGGCCTCCAACCTTCGCGGCCTGGGCGGCGCCGGTTTCCCGGCCGGGCGCAAGTGGAAGTTCGTGCGCATGGAAACGACGCCGCGACTGATGGCGGTCAACGGCGACGAAGGAGAGCCCGGCACGTTCAAGGACCGCTATTACCTTGAGCGCAAGCCCCACCAGTTCATCGAAGGCATGCTGATCGCCGCCTGGGTCGTCGAGGCCGAGGCGGTCTATATCTACATGCGCGATGAGTACCCGTCCGTCTTGGAGATCCTAGAAAAGGAACTCCAGAAGGTGTGCGACGCGGGCCTCGATCAGCGCACAAAGATCCATT
The DNA here is from genome assembly GCA_039028155.1 of Pseudomonadota bacterium. NCBI lineage: Bacteria > Pseudomonadati > Pseudomonadota > Pseudomonadota bacterium. The sequence continues at coordinate 19,543 of JBCCIS010000041.1, read as the reverse complement.
TGCGGCGCGGCGCCGGTGCCTACATCTGCGGTGAAGAGTCCGCGATGATCGAATCGATCGAGGGCAAGCGTGGCCTGCCCCGTCACCGTCCGCCGTTTGTCGCCAAGATCGGCATCTTCGGCCAGCCGACGCTGGTCCATAACGTCGAGACCCTTTATTGGGTCACCGATATCCTGAACAACGGCCCGGAGAGTTTCACCCAGCACGGCCGCCATGAGCGGGTTGGTCTACGCAGCTTTTCGGTGTCGGGCCGGGTCAAGGAGCCGGGCGTCAAGCTGGCGCCCGCCGGCATCACGGTGAAGGAACTGATCGACGAATACTGTGGCGGCATGGCCGACGGCCATACGTTCAAGGGCTACCTGCCCGGCGGCGCGTCGGGCGGCATCCTGCCGGCCTCGCTGGGCGACGTGCCCCTCGACTTCGACACGCTGCAGCCCCACGGCGCGCTGATCGGCTCGGCCGCCGTCGTCATTCTGTCCGACCAGGACAACATGAAGGACGCCGCGATCAACCTCATGAAGTTCTTCGAGGACGAAAGCTGCGGCCAATGCACGCCGTGCCGGGTCGGCTGCGAGAAGGCGGTGAAGCTGATGTCGAGAGGTCCTTGGGACGCAGCCCTTTTGGGCGAGCTGTCGACGACGATGATCGATGCGTCGATCTGCGGCTTGGGCCAGGCGGCGCCAAACCCCATCTTGACGGTTATGAAGTATTTTCCGGAGGACGTATCGTGAGCGATCCGATCACCTTCACCCTCGACGGAAACGAGGTGACCGCTGAACCGGGCGAAACCATTTGGCAAGTCGCCAAGCGTCACGGCAAGACGATCCCTCACCTCTGTTTCACCGAGATGGCCGACTACCGCGCCGACGGCAATTGCCGACTGTGCATGGTCGAGATCGAAGGCGAACGAACGCTGGCCGCGTCCTGCATCCGCGAACCCAATCCGGGCATGGTGGTCAAGACCGGCTCGGATCGCGCGGAAGCATCACGCAACATGGTGCTGGAGCTTTTGGTCGCCGATCAGCCGGAGCGCGATGTCGCGCACACACAGGAGTCCGAGCTCTGGCATTGGTCGGACGAGATGGGGGTTCACGAAAGCCGCTTCCCGGCGCGAGGCACGCACCTGCCCGACCTCAGCCATTTGGCGATGGCGGTCAACCTCGACGCCTGTATCAACTGCACCCGCTGCGTCCGCGCCTGTCGCGAGATCCAAGTCAACGACGTCATTGGCATGGCCAATCGCGGCCACCACGCGAAGATCATTTTCGACTTCGACGACCCCATGGGCGAATCGACCTGTGTTGCCTGCGGCGAGTGCGTGCAGTCGTGTCCGACCGGCGCGCTGATGCCCGCGACCATGGTCGACGCCAAGGGCGTCGGTAAGGCCAAGCCGAAGAAGGAGGTCGACAGCGTCTGCCCGTATTGCGGCGTCGGCTGCCAGCTCACCTATCAGATCGAGGACAACCGTATTGTCGCGGTCAAGGGCAAGGAAGGCCCATCCAATCACGGCCGCCTGTGCGTCAAGGGCCGCTTCGGCTTCGACTACATCAACCATCCGCATCGGTTGACCAAGCCACTGATCCGGCGTGATGACGCACCAAAAAGTGGCGACTTCGACATGGACCCCGGCAACCCGCTGACCCATTTCCGCGAGGCGACGTGGGACGAGGCGCTCGACAAAGCGACCGGCGGCCTGCGCAAGATCATCGACGAGCATGGCGGACGCGCCTTGGCCGGTTTCGGTTCGGCGAAAGGCTCGAACGAAGAGGCTTATCTGTTCCAGAAGCTGGTGCGCACCGGTTTCGGCTCCAACAACGTCGACCACTGCACGCGGCTGTGTCATGCCAGCTCCGTCGCTGCGCTGATGGAGACGATTGGATCGGGCGCCGTGACCGCACCCTTTACCGACGCTGTAAAGTCCGACGTCTTCATCGTCATCGGCGCCAACCCGACCGAGAACCATCCGGTCGCAGCGACCTTCTTTAAGCAGGCGGTCAAGGACGGCGCGAAACTGATCGTCATGGATCCCCGCGGCCAGGCGCTCAGAAAGCACGCGACACACATGCTGCAGTTCAAACCGGGCGGCGATGTCTCGATGTTGAACGCGATCATGCATGTGATCGTGAAGGAGAAACTCTACGACGAGCAGTACATTCAGGGCATGACCGAAGGCTTCGAGGCGCTCAAAGAGCATCTTGAGGACTTTTCACCCGAGGCGATGGAAGAGATCTGCGGCATTCCGGCCGATACTCTGATCGAAGTCGCCCGCCTCTACGGCACGGCCGAACGGGCGATGATCTTCTGGGGCATGGGCATCAGCCAGCACGTACACGGCACCGACAACTCGCGCTGCCTGATCGCGCTTGCGCTGATGTGCGGACAGACCGGCCGCGCGGGCAGCGGTCTGCATCCCCTGCGCGGCCAGAACAACGTGCAGGGCGCGTCCGATGCCGGTCTGATTCCGATGGTCTATCCCGACTACCAGCCGGTCGCGAGTGAAGAAGTCCATGACAAGTTCAGCGAGTTCTGGGGCGCGGTTCTGGACAAGGAACCGGGCCTGACCGTGGTCGAGATCATGGGCGCGATCCACGAGGGTGCGATCCGGGGCATGTACATCATGGGCGAGAACCCAGCGATGTCGGACCCCAACGCCAACCACGCGCGCGACGCGCTGGCCAAGCTCGACATTCTGGTCGTCCAGGACCTGTTTCTGACCGAGACGGCGATGCATGCCGACGTCGTCCTGCCGGCCAGCGCCTGGCCGGAAAAGGACGGCACGGTGACCAACACCAACCGTCAAGTGCAACGCGGCAGAAGAGCCGTCGAGATGCCTGGCGAGGCGCGCCAGGACTGGGAGATCATTCAGCAGATGGCGCGCGGCATCGGTCTTGACTGGCGCTACGATCACGTCTCCGACGTCTATGACGAGATGCGCCGCTCCATGCACTCGATCACCGGCATCACCTGGGAGCGCCTGGAGCGCGAGGACGCGGTCACCTATCCATGCCTCTCCGAAGACGATCCCGGTCAGCCGATCGTCTTTTCCGAGGAATACCCGACGCCGTCGGGTCGCGGCAAAATGGTTCCCGCGAACATCGTGTCGCCGGACGAATTGCCCGATGAGGATTATCCGATGGTGCTGACCACCGGTCGTCAGTTGGAGCACTGGCACACCGGCGCCATGACACGGCGCGCGACCTATCTGGACTCGCTGGAACCGGAAGCCATCGCGACCATGGCCCCGGTCGACATGGAACGTCTCGGCATCGCACCCGGCGAACCGATCCGCATCTCGACGCGGCGCGGCGTCATCGAAGCCAAGGCGCGTCTGGATGCCGGCATCCAGCCCGGCATGATCTTCGTGCCGTTCTGCTACGCCGAAGCCGCAGCCAACATGCTGACCAATCAGGCGCTCGATCCCTACGGCAAGATCCCGGAGTTCAAGTTCTGCGCCGTGCGCGTCGATAAGGCGACCGTTCCCGAGGCGGCTGAGTAAGCAGCGATGGCCCGCCGGATCGTCACCGCAGATGATCCGGGTCCTGTTCTTGCAACGGTTAACGCGCCGTGACCGCGCCTCATGGCAAGCACGTCTGGTCGCAGCACTGGGCCGACCCAAGGAAGATCTTCGACGGACTGACTGACGACTACGATCAGTTCCGACCGCACTACAGCGAAGGTGCCCTCCAGGCCCTAGCCAGCTACACCGGCAATGCGCGCTATGTGCTCGATCTGGGCAGCGGCACAGGCATCTTGACCCGCGCGTTGCGTCGGCAGTTTCCGGACGCCGTCATCGTCGGTGGCGAACCGGGTTCGGACATGCTGCGCACAGCGGCCGACACAACCCCTGCCGAGCTGGATCTCTCGTGGTTCGCGTCGCACGCCGAAAGCCTGCCCGTCGCGGATGGTTCACTCGATCTCATCACAGTCGGCCAGGCCGCCCACTGGTTCGATCGCAGCGCCTTTTATGACGAGTGTGCCCGCGTGCTGCGCCCGGACGGCGCATTGGCGGTTCTCTACAATAACCGCATCATGGATCGCCCGGTCGCTCTCGCGCTGGAAGGTGCCTTGAAAAGGCTGGCGCCCGGCTACCACCGCGGCTATCGCGACTTCGACTGCGAGGGCGAGCTACAGCGACACGCCGCCGCCCGCAACGTCCGACAGCTTGTCGACGTCTGGACGTGGCGGCGCACCGTCGATGATTTCATCGGCTACGTCCGCTCGACCTCCCACTTCAAGGTCGCCGTGCGCGAGCGCAGCGAGTCCGAGGTCATGGCGCATCTGAAAGATGCACTTCACCCCCAAGCGTCCGACGATGGCGTCTTGCATGTCGACTACCAGTCCGTTGTGACGATGGCGCGTTTCGGTTGATGTTGACGGACTAGCCGATCGCCTTTACCGCGACGACGAGACCCATCACCAGAATGGCGCCGAGTGTGACGTGGCGAAGGTGCTAGACATTGTGATGCAAGTAACACAACCGACCAATCTGGCTCCTCACAACGCATCTATGCAAGCGCTGTCAAGAGCCGCGGCTCGACCGCGACGCCTACCTTGTATTGTGAACTCAGAACAACAATCAATGCGCGATACACAGGCGACAAACATATCGTTGCGTGATAAACTTGCTACAAAATACAAACAGTTTTAGTGTAACTGCGCCAAATGAAACGCATGTGGGGAGCGAACGACCGAGATCCCGACCCGCTACACTTGCAAGATAAAAGAGAGGGTAGGAGGTCATTTCCGTCTTTAAGATTTTGTACTCCGCCTCCGTATACAAAATGAACTATCGCCTCGTTGACCGACGAAAAGTACCGACAAACGACTAAGTTAGCCAAAGGCTGGTCATTAGTACGAGTTCGATAGAAAGTTGATTTGCGCGTGTTACATCATGTCTGCAAGAGATTTAGTCATTGGGGCTTTCCATGGTATCAGGCCAAATTGAGATCCCAGACGCCAATGAAACTGGTAGCGCAAGCGCACTTGCACAGAGATTTTTAGCGAGGCGCGAAGAGATTTGGCGACACCGCTTTAAGCGTCAGCAGTATTGTGTTCTTGCCGCCTGGTCAATCACAATACTCTTCATAGTATATGCTTTCTTTGTTGCATATCCTTTGGTTGTATCTGGGAAACCAATTGTTTCTTTGTATAATGACTTTAATGTAAGATTTCTGACAAACATGTTTGCAATCAGTTTTGTATTTTCACTGGTAAGACACAGAATCCTTAGTCGAACACGAGAAGGTTACATTAACAGCGTCGATTTTTTGGACCTTCGCATGCAGCCAATACTTGCATCAGATGACAAGAATGACGCCGAGAAAATGGTTCGAATTCTTAGGGTGTACATTGACGAAACCGCTCAGAAACTGCAGATCCAAAAACATAATGCTAGTAAGTGGTTGGCATACTCCCTAATCATTGCATTCGCTTTTGTTTCTCTACTACTGTACGCCTTTGTCAATTCAAGCTCGATTGCAAAATCTGGTGCAAGTTCATACCAACAGTCCCCTACTCATTACCTTCTAACTGCCGGCTCTATCTATGGCGCCGCTGTGATGTTTTGGATAATCAATCGCTACCTCAAGTTCAGAAGCATAGACAAAAAGATTGACGACATTCCAATGGAGTATCAACGCCTCGTTCGCGGTGCCGGCCTGGAGCGAGAAGCGGCAATAGAAGATAAACTATTCAGAGAGAATGTCGTTCGGACTCTTACTGAAACAGTTGTTAGGGATAAAAGGTGGACATTTCCGTTAGGGGTCTTGTGCATCTTTCTTGGTGTGATTGTTTTTGTTGTTACACTATTTTTTGTTTTTTCTGCAGACAATACTCAAGAAATGTTTGCAAGCGGTATTGTTGGTCTGGCATCCACGGCCATAACCGAGGCAATTGGTCTAATGTTCTTCCGGCTGCAACGAGATGTGAATGAACAGATCGAGAGTTTGCCGGAACGTTTCGAACTGGCATCAGATTAGGCCTAGGTGCTGACTACCATTCCAAAGCAAGCGCCTTTACGGCAACGACCAGGCCCATCACCAGAATCGCGACCAGCAACACCAGTCGAAACCGGTTCTCGTCGAGACGTTGGCGGATGCGCTGGCCGATCGCCATGCCGAGGATACCGGGCACAATGCCGGCTACGGACCAAACGGCGAGATCGCCGGTCATGACGCCGAAACCGCCCAACGCGACACCGAGCGCCGCCGTCGAGACGGTGAAGAACACGCCCATCGCCTGCACCAGGTGATCGCGCTTGAGACCGATGGCCTGCAGATAAGGCACGCTTGGCATCAGGAAGATGCCGACAAGGCCGGTCACGACGCCGCTCAAGAGACCGACCACCGGCGAGAGCCAAGTCTCATGCCGTCCGGGCGACGGGAAGACGGGCGTTGCCAGGCCGTAGACGGCGTAGGCGATCAGGAGAACGCCCAACAGAACGGTCAGCCCGACAGCGTCGGAACCGGCAAGGACCCATGCGCCGGCAAAAACGCCGATGCAGGTCGTGATCAGCAGCGGCCAAAACCGTTTGAGTATCGCGCCAAGTTGACCACCGACACCGGCTTGCCAGATGTTGGTGAGGAGCGACGGCACGATCAGCATCGCCATCGCGTCCTTCAAGCCGAACGCAAGCGTCAGAAGCGCCAACGAGACCGTCGGGAACCCCAAGCCGACGACGCCCTTGACCGTGCCGGCAAGAAGGAAAGTGACGAACAGGATGACGGCCGTCTCGGCCATGGCGCTGGCCGGTCAGGCTTCTGTGGCAAGCAGACGATGGGCTTCGTCGAGGTCCGCCGGCTCGTTGGCATTGAAGAAAGGGTCGATGGGATCGGTCGAAAAGTCGACGTCGGCGACCGTGTGCTGACCCGTCCACTTGTCGACCTTGCGTATGCCGTCCGTGACCAGGGCGCGCCTTAGATTCAGGCGCAGGCTGACAGGCCACAGACCGCAGACAGGATGGCGCTGCCCGTTTGACACCGCGCATGCCATGTCGGCTTTCTCTCGCGCAACGGCTTCGAGGAAACGTCCGACGAGGTCCCCCGGCAGAAACGGCGAGTCGGTCGGCACCGTGACGATCCATTCGACGCCCGGGATGTTTGCCACCGTCCATTCCATGCCCGTTAGGACGCCGACCAAGGGGCCGGGATTGTCGGGTAGGACATCGGCGGCGACCGGCCGGTTCCAGCGCGCGAACCGCTCGGGATCGCCGTTCGCGTTGATAACCACCATGCGAACTTGGGCCGCCACACGATCGATCACGTGATCCAGGATTGGCCGGCCGTCGAGTTCCAGAAGCCCCTTATCGCCGCCTCCCATGCGCCGGGACAAGCCACCGGCGAGCACGACCGCAACCACCTCCGGTGTGTCGCCCGCCACGTCGTCAGTTGTCATCTTCGGCCCCCTTGCGACGATGACGTGATGGTTCCTCGCCTAGACTAGCGGGATCGGCGTCATAGACCACCCTCTCCTCGCCGGACAACACCAGAAACCGCTTGCCCTTCATGCGGCCGATCAAGGTCAAATCGGCTTGGCGCGCCAGATCGACACCCCACGCGGTAAAACCCGAGCGCGACACCAGAATCGGGATGCGCATCTTGACCGTCTTGATCACCATCTCGCTGGTGAGCCGCCCGGTCGTGTAGAAGATCTTGTCTTCTGGCGCGATGTTCTCGGTCATCATATAGCCGGCGATCTTGTCGACCGCGTTGTGTCGACCGACATCCTCCATGTAAACAAGCGGCCGGTCCTGGTGCGCGAGAACGCAGCCGTGGATGGCGCCGGCCTCCAGATAAAGGCTCGGCGTCGTGTTGATCGTCTTGGATAGCGTGTAGAGCCATGACGTCTTGATCCGCGCGTCGGCGTCCAGCGTCACGTCGTCGAATTCTTCCATCAGATCGCCGAACACGGTTCCCTGGGCACAGCCAGAGGTCAGCGTCTTGCGCTTCAGCTTGTCCTCGAAATCGGTCTTCCGCGCGGTCCTGACGACCACAGTTTCGACATCGTCGTCGTAATCGATCGCCGTGATCTCGTCATCGGGCCGCAGCATGTTCTGGTTCAGGAGATACCCGACCGCGAGGTACTCCGGGTAGTCGCCGATCGTCATCATGGTGACGATCTCCTGGCCGTTCAGGAACAGCGTCAAGGGCCGTTCCATGGTGACGGCGGTCTCAATATCCTTGCCCTCGTGGTCACGGCCGCTGACACGGCGTGTCAGGCGCGGATCGGCGGGATCGGGGCGAACCAGATAATCGGTCATCGTGAGAGTATGGGAGCCCGTCGCGCCGACGCCAAGGCTCAGCCAACCTCGACCAGGACATCGACGGCAACCGCGCCATCAGGACCGGCGATCACCGGGTTGGCGTCGATCTCGGGCACGAGATCACCGAGCGCGGCGGCCAGAACGGAAAACCGCGACAATGCGAAGGCCAGGGCATCCATGTCCGCAGGCGCCGCACCGCGTACGCCCTGAAGCAGCCGCGCCAGTTTCAGCCGGCCGAGCAGACGCCGCGCCGTCGCCTCGCCAAACGGCGGCAGGCCGAAGCAGCGGTCATCGAGACTCTCGATCAACGTACCCCCGGCCCCGACCATGACGATCGGACCGAATTGGACATCACGCACCATGCCGAACGCGAGCTCGACGCCGCGCGGCACCATGGCCGCGACCGTGACGCTTGGCCCTAATCGGCCGGAGATGTCGCCATAGGCTTCGGCCAGTCCGTCCTCATCAGAGATTCCCAAACGTACGCCGCCGACATCGGACTTGTGCGCGATGCCGGGCTCGGCCGTCTTCATGACAATCGGATAGCCCGTTGCCGCGGCGGCCGCCTTGGCCTCATCAAATGTCGCGCACGTCGTCGAATGCGCGACCGGCACGCCGAAGTCGCTCAACATGGCAAGTCCCGCGCTTTCGTCGATGGCGCCGCCGCCGAGCCTTTCGCGCCATGCCGCGACAATAGCGCCATCGACTGTTTCTGGCGGCGCATCCTCGGCATTCCTGCTCTCGCGGTAGGCAAAGGCGTGGCGAATAGCGGTCAACGCGGGGCGCAGGCCATTGATCAATGGCACAGCGCCGTCCATAAGCCGGTTCGCCACCTGGGCATTCGATGTTGTGCCAAAGCTGTTGATGACGATGAAGGGCTTGCCGAACCGTTCGGCCATGGTGAGCGCCGCATCGGCCTGCGGCGTATCAGCGTCGATCGTATCGGTGATATAGATCTCGTGCGCCGTGATCGCGACATTGGGATCACCGGCAACCAACCCGACGCTGTCGATGATGATGTCCTCATAGTCGTCACGCAGCGGCCCCGCAGCGTCAACCGGGTTGACCGCCTCCAACATGTGCGGCAACCGGCCGCGCAGTTTCTTGGTGGTGTCATCTGTCAGATCGGCAAGCGGCACGCCCATGTCGCCGGCCATGTCGATCAACTGTTCGCGCAGACCGCCGGAGTCAAGCACGGCGGCCAGGTCTCCTGGTCCGACGCGATGCGGCATGGCGAGGATCTGCGCGGTCGCCATCAGACCGTCAAGGTCATCGGTTCGCAGCACGCCGAACTTGTCGCACACCGCATCAAACGCGCTGTCGCTGCCGGCTACGGCGCCGGAGTGCGTGGTCGCCAGAAAGGCACTGCGTGCGGTCCGCCCGACCTTGGTCGCGACCACGGGCACGTCCTTGTCCCGCGCTTTTTCCAGCACGGTCAGAAAGCGCTCGGGATCGCGCACCGATTCCAGGAACAGCGCCAGGACCCGCGTCGAGTCGAGCTCCAGCGCATAGTCCATGTACTCGGCCACCGAACCATTGATTTCCTGGCCCTGTGACGTCAGCAAGTTGAAGCGAAACCTGGGGTCGAACTTGCCGACCATGCCGAACACGGAACCGGAATGACAAAATGCGGCGATGTGTCCGACTTCGTTCACAATCGGTCGCGAGAAACAGGCGAAAGTCTGAGACACGAAGTTATAGAAACCGACGCCATTGCCGCCGCATACGGGGATGCGCGCCTCTTTCGCGCGCGCTTTCAGACGGTCGAGCAATTTGGGTTCGCTGTCGTTTTCGATCATGCAGGGATCGAAGATGACGAGCGACCGCGCGCCTTGCTCGATCGCATCGGCAAACACACTCTCCATGCGTTCGGACGCCACCGACAGTACAGCGAGATCCGGCGGCGACGGCAGGTCGGCCATCGATCCCACGCAATCGAGCTCGGCGACTTTTTCGTAGCGCGGGTTGATCGGCCAAAGTTGACCGTCGTAGCGGCCCGACTGCAGCGCGGCCATCACGTTGGCGCCAACGCTGCCCGCTCGGTTGGAGGCGCCGACAATGGCGATGGTGCGTGGCGCCAGGAGTGGCGCCATCCAGTGATGATCAAGCCGGGACGTGCCGTCTTTTACGGTCGACATGCAGGTGTCTCGTAATGTCTCGATATGGGGGGTGGGTCGTTTTGGGACCGCCTATTGGCGGAACAGAAAACCGCTGTCTGGTGCGCGCGGTCCGCCGACCGTGGTCTCGTTTTTCGCTGTCATGCTCGTCCCTGCCCTTGCGGCGGGAGAACCTAAGCAGGAGCTGGTTGCAAAAGCAATTTGCAATAACGGATGGCGCGCCCAAAACTGTTGGCAGACGCACCGAGCCACGGGAGAGCGCCATGGCCATCAGCCCGAAACATACCAAGGCCGATCCGAAAGGGTTTTATCTCGCCGAGGACCAGGACCAGCTGATCGAGCGCTATGACGACGCCGCGACCGTTTACGACGCGGCGATGGAAAGCGATGTCGGATGGCGCGGGCACCTCGCGCTTGCCGACGTCGTCGCCCGCCTCGTCGACCCCACCGCCACCTTGTGCGATGCCGGTGCCGGCACCGGCATGCTGGGCGATCAGCTCGCCGAGCGGGGTTTCACGACCATGGACGCCAACGATCTCTCCGAGGGCATGCTTGAGATCGCGAAGACCAAAGGCATTTATCGGGATTGCCAGTTGATGGAACTGGGCAAGTCACTTGCCTATGCGAGCAACACTTATGATGCCGTGACGGTATGCGGCGTCTTCACACCCAATCATGCGCCGGCCTCGTCGCTGGACGAACTCGTGCGGATCACAAAACCTGGTGGCCTGATCCTCTACACCTTGCGGGCCGATGAGGAGCCGCCGGAATTCGCCGGAAAGCACCTTGAGCTCGAGCAGGCGGGCAGCTGGCGGCTGGTCGAGGCCGGCGAACCGTTCCCATCCATCGGGTCCGAACCCCACATCCGCCATCGTTGTTGGGTTTGGCGGGTTTCGTGAGGTCAAATCCCCAAAAACAGTCTGGTTGTGCGGCCGGAAGGGCTCGCATATATAAGAAAGCCAACGATGTCGTTAATCCCCTGACAGGGCGGTAGATGAGCAGACTGGTCGACCCTTTTGGACGTGAGGTTTCGTACATCCGCATTTCGGTGACGGATCGCTGCGACTTCCGCTGCGTCTACTGCATGTCCGAAGACATGACGTTCCTGCCGAAAAAGGACCTGCTGACACTGGAGGAGCTAGAGAGGGTCGCCGCGGCCTTTATCGAGTTGGGCGTCGAGAAGATCCGCATGACAGGCGGCGAGCCCCTGGTGCGCAAGGGGATCATGCAGCTGTTCCATGGCATCGGCAGCCATCTGGGCAACGGCCTGGAGGAGTTGACCGTCACGACCAATGGCACCCAGCTGCCCCGTTTCGCCGAGGAACTTTTTGCCGCTGGCGTGAGACGCGTGAACATATCCCTCGACACGCTCGACCCCACGAAGTTCAAGGCGATCACGCGCTGGGGAAGCTTCGAGAAGGTCATGGAAGGGCTCCATGCGGCCAAGGCAGCGGGCCTCGCGATCAAAATCAACGCGGTCGCCCTGAAAGGGGTCAACGAGGACGAGTACGACACCATGATCGCCTGGTGCGGCGACAACGGCTTCGACCTGACCTTGATCGAAACCATGCCGCTGGGCGACATCGACGGTGATCGTACCGACCAGTACCTACCGCTTTCGGTCGTCAGAAGCCGCCTGAAGAAAAACTGGACACTGACCGACATTCCCTACCGCACGGGCGGACCAGCGCGCTACGTGGAGATTAGCGAGACCGGCCAGAAGCTGGGGTTCATCACGCCGATGACCCATAACTTCTGCGAAAGCTGCAACCGCGTCAGGCTGACCTGCACGGGCACGCTTTATATGTGCCTGGGCCAGGAAGACGCGGCGGACCTGAAGACGCCGCTGCGCTCAAGCGAGAGCAATGGTCCGCTGATCGAGGCCATTCACGAGGCCATCGCGCGCAAGCCGAAGGGCCACGACTTCGTCATCGACCGGCGCCAGAACAAGCCCGCGGTCGGACGCCACATGAGCGTCACCGGCGGCTAAAAGGCCTCTATCCAGCCCAGCCCGTCTTCGGTCTTGCCCTTCGGTGCGTATTCGCACCCAACCCAGCCGTCATAGCCGAGCCGAGCCATTTCGGGGATCAGGTAGCGGTAGTTAATCTCACCGGTGCCCGGCTCATGGCGTCCCGGATTATCGGAGATCTGCACGTGGCCGATAAGCGGCAACAGGCGCTTGAAGCTGCGCGCCAGGTCGCCCTCCATGATCTGGCAGTGATAGACGTCGAACTGGAGCTTCAGGTTGGGCGCCCTCACCGTTTCGATCAGGCGCCGCGCCTGATCCTGGTAGGAGAGGACGTAGCCGGGCAGATCAACGCGATTGATCGGCTCGATCATGATATCGCGCCCCTGTTCTCCCGCCGCCGCGCATGCCTTGGCAAGGTTATCGGCGAACACGGCCATGCAGTCGTCGTCGCGCAGACCATCGGGCACGATGCCCGCCATGGTGTGGAGGCGCGGACAGTCGAGCACGGCCGCATAGTGCAGGGCCGTTTCGAGGCTTTCGGCATAGTCCGCCTCGCGGCCCGGCACAGCGGTGAGGCCGACATCGCCCTTGTCCTCATCGCCGGTTGGCAGGTTGATCAGAATCACCTCGACCGCGGCCTCGCGCGCCGCACGCGCGACATCCTCGGCACCATGGTCATAGGGCGACGGAAATTCGACCGCCTTGAAACCGGCCCGGGCAGCCGCATCAAATCGATCGAGAAACGGAAGTTCGGTGAACAGGAAGCCCAGGTTGGCCGAAAACCGAGTCATGACCTACTCAATGTAGATCACGTGGGCGAAGTCTTTGCCGTTGGTCACGGTCAACCGTTCGAAACCCAGGAGCTTGAGCAGATCGAAGAAGGTAAAGATGTCCTGGACCTGATACTGGCGGAACAGCTCGGACGTGCGCGCCGAGGCCGTTAGCATGGCGAGGACGCCGCGGGCGCGATAGATCGTGTCCATCGGCCCGTCGCGCAGGCCGACGATGATCAGCTTTTCGGCCTCCTCGCCCTTGGCGAACATGGCGATCGAGGGGGAGTATGGCGCGGTGAGCTGCTGCTGGGTCAGCAAGGTCACGAAGCCCAGGCGCCTTGACCGATCGCTGTCGGGCAGCGTGACGGCGCGCGCGACATAGGTTTCTTCCGACTGGGGCTCGGGATAGTAATAGCCGGCGTGACGGTCGCCGCCTTCCTCGCCCTCGTCCTGGGCAAGTGTCGGTCCGGCGAACGCGACTAAAAGGGCCACCGTGAAGGCAGGAAACAACAGGCGAATGGGTGACATGAGCAATAACCTCCATGGCGGCGCGCTGGCGCAAGTGTGCCCGCCAAGCCGGGCGATGTCACCTCATCGCGCGCCGTCGCCGGCTCGTCTATAGTAACGCCAGCGTGATTCTCTCCCCTGCCATCCCGGAGCGCCGATCGTGACCACGCAACGTCTCGCTTTCGTGGCCAGCCCGACTGACAACTCGCAAGGTGCGCTGGACGAACTGTGTGCCAGCTATGGCACCTGCGACCCCCAAGACGCCGATGTGATCGTTGCGTTGGGCGGCGACGGTTTCATGCTGGAGACCTTGCACGCGTACATGGATCGCGGCATCCCGGTCTATGGCATGAACCGAGGCAGTGTCGGTTTCCTGATGAACGAGTTCCACACCGACAAGCTGCCCGAGCGTATCGAGAAGTCGGTTGAGACGAAGCTGAACCCGCTGCGCATGATGGCCACCGCCGAAGACGGCAACGTGACCGAGGCCATCGCCATCAACGAGGTCGCCATGTTCCGCGAGACCCGTCAGACGGCGAAGATCCGCATCGCCATCGACGACGTCGTGCGTATCGACGAGCTGATCTGCGACGGTGTCCTGGTCGCGACCCCGGCCGGCAGCACAGCCTACAACCTCTCGGCGCATGGTCCGATCGTGCCGATCGACGCCAAGGTTCTGGCCTTAACGCCGATCAGCGCCTTCCGGCCGCGGCGGTGGCGCGGCGCCCTGCTGCCCTTCGGCACGACGGTCGACCTGACCGTCCTGGAGCCCGACAAGCGGCCGGTCAGCGCCGTCGCCGATTTCACCGAGGTGCGCGATGTCGTGGCCGTACGAATCATCGAAGACCCCGAACGCAGCGTCCGCGTCCTGTTTGACGCCGAACACAATCTTGAAGAGCGCATCCTGAAGGAGCAGTTCTCCTACTAATCCGTCCAATCCCTTGGAGCTTGATCCGAATCCATGACCGCATCGCCCATCGCCCCGCACGGGGTTCACCTGATGCCCTGCGACATCACGCCCTACCGGGCCGGCAACACCGGCGTCGACTACGTCACCACATTCGACAGCGGCAAGCCGGGTCCGCACCTGATGATCAACGCGATCACACATGGCAACGAAATGTGCGGCGCTCATGCGCTGAAGTTCCTGTTTGACGAAGACATCCGCGCCACCAAAGGCAAACTGACACTGTCCTTCGCAAATGTCGGAGCCTATGAGGAGTTCGATCCGAATTATCCTTTTGTTTCAAGGTATCAGGACGAAGACTTCAACCGATTGTGGAACGAGGAAACGCTTGACGGTCCGCGCCAGAGCCGGGATCTCACCCGTGCCAGGGAGCTCCGGCCGGTGGTCGATCAGGTCGACCATCTGCTCGACATCCACTCGGTCGAAATCCCGCAGCCGGGCATGCTGCTGGCCGGCACCTGCAAGAAAGGCGCAGCGCTTGCCAAGGGCATCGGCGCCCCCGCCCACGTGGTGATCGACGCCGGCCACGCCGCCGGCAAGCGGCTGCGCGATTATGCGGCGTTCGACGACCCCGACCTGCCCAACGCGGCCATGCTGGTCGAATGCGGCTATCACTTCTTTCCTGAGGCCAGTGACATCGCCATCCAGACCTCGCTCAGGTTCCTCGACTTCTACGACGCCCTCGACGGCGCGACGCGGGACAAGCATCTCGACCGCTCGCCACAGCCCGACCAGCTCTTCATCGAGGTGACGGGACCGGTCACCATCGAGACCGACGAGTTCGTGTTCGATCGTATCTTCGAGGGTTTCGAGATCGTGCCGGACGCCGGCACCTTGATCGGCACCGACGGCGGCAATCCGGTCGAGACGCCTTATGACAATTGCGTCATGGTGATGCCGGCGCGCGAACCCGTTAAGGGCAAGACCGCCGTTCGTCTGGGCAGGCTGGTCAGCGGCTAGGTGCGGGTCGGTCTGGCCGACTTAATCACAAACCTAGATGTCTTCGGCGATGATGATTTCGTTGCCGGTGAACCCGGGCGATGCCGGATCGACGCGAGCGTCCGCAGGGACTTCAAGCGGAATGCCCTGCTCGAAGCCAAAACGGTTTTCAGGATCGTAGAGGCGTTTTGCCGTCACCAAATCGCGAACAAACCCATCGAAGTAGAGCTCCATGTAGTTCGTCAAGGTTGCGCGCGGATAGTTCTGATTGGACTGCGCGCGCCCATCCGGCCGCTCGAAGAACGGCTGCATCATGGCCATGAAGTCGTCGAGATACTGGACCGAGGTCTGGCGTTCGCTCTCTTCGACCCAGAAGACATCCAGATAGAAGTCGCAATAGGCGTCGCGGTGCATGAACGCGTTGGTGCCCAACGCGACATCGTTGATCGCCGCGCCATAGGCCTCGATGTTGAAGATGCTGTAGGGATTGGGCGAGCGTTTGAACATGTCGATCACTTGCTCCCACTCGGCGAACGTGAGTGGCGCGCGCAGATAACCCGACTGTTTGTCCTCCTTGATGCCGGTCGGCATGGGACCGGGGAAACCGATGTCATGGCGCCTGTTGAGCTCGTAGTAGCTGCTCGGAAAACCATACTCCAGTTGGGCGCCAGGTGTTGCGAGCATGGGCCGGAGATCAGCCAGCGCCTCGGTCTCGGACCCGCGAATCATGCCGCGCATCTGCAGGATCTGCCGACCGTCGATCGTGATGCCCTGCGTCTCATAGCCGATCCGCCGTGACGGGTTGGTCTTCATGAAGCCGTCCTGCATGGCGACGATCGCCTGGGGCGCATCATCGATTTCCCAGCGTATGCTGAACCCCCACAGAGGGTCGGGCCGCTGGACCTGGTAACTGATCTCCAGCAGTACGCCGAAGTTGTTGCCGGTGCCGCCGCGAATTGCCCAGAACAACGGCGCATTCTGTTGTTCGTTGGCAATTACAATACGGCCATCGGCCAGCATCACCTTTACGGCGACGACATTGTCGCAGTTCATGCCGTACATGCGCGAGGTGAAGCAGTACCCGCCGCCCTGCATGTAGCCGGCGACACAGACACTCTCGCACGCGCCGCCGGGGACATGAAAACCGTGGCTATCCAGGACGGCGGCCACATAGCCCCACTGGCTGCCGGCGCCGACATGGGCGATCGGCAGCCCGTCCCCACCGTCATCGTGCGATAGATGAACGTACTGCATCCGGCTGGTATCAATCACCATGGCGTCGTTGCCGACCGAATATCCAGCCGTGTTGTGGCCACCGGACCGACAGGTCACCCGCAGTTCGTGACGCCTGGCAAAGGCAAGGCAGTGGCGGACATCGCCCGGCGTTTCGCAATAGGCGATCAGAAGCGGAAAGTTTTGGAACGCCGGCTCATGGACCTGGCGCGCGAGATCGTAGTCGACATCTTCTGGAAGCACGGTCTGGCCATAAACGGCGTGCTCCAAATCGATGACGTCTTGCGCCGCGATACCGAATGCCGCGAGCTCCGGATGTTTGAACCCAGACCAGGACTCGATCCGGCGATGCTTGGCTTTTCGATGCTCACTGGTGCGCTTCGACACCGGCCTACTCCTCATCGCCCCGGCCCGGCCGGCGCGGTGGCACCAACGGACGGGCAAGCGGGATGGCCTCCGGCACATCGTTGTCGTCAACGGTGCCATCGGAACTCTCGCCATAAGCGTCCAGCATGGCGAGCAAGGCGTCGGCCGAGGCCTCGTCGGGCGCCATCTGAGTCATCAAGAGCGGCGCTTTGCCGCGCTGCATCGCCACCGCGTTGCAAGCATTCAAGCAATGGGTCAGGCAGACAATCTCTTGAACACGGTCGCGCTGGTCGGGCCTGGCTCGGGCGACGACCAGGTCGTGCAAGTGCTGACCGGGGCGCACATCCGGCTCGCCCAGCGTCTCCAGGCCCTGCCAGCGGCAGGTCACGCACACCCTGAGTGTCGGCTGGCTGCTTCGCCTTCCGCGGCGCCTGCCGCCGCTTTCACTGTCCATCGGCCTTCCCGCACCAATTGGGCGCGGGATGCTGGCCGCAGAAGCGCTCAACATCAAGGGAGAATGACGGGGCTGGTGACAATCGCGATGGTCGCTATACTCCGCGGCGTGAGTTAGGGGCTACAGAACGGGGAAACGCGCGCCTTATGGCTGTGTTGCACAAGGGTACGCTTGCCCTTTCGGGGGGTGACGGCCGCTGTATCGTAACCGTCGACGGGGTCTGGGATATCACCACGGTGCAGGCCCTGGACGATTCCGTGCGCGCCATCAGCCCGCCCAGCGGAGCCACGGTGCGGATCGATCTGGCGGGTATCGAGAAGTTGGATACCGCCGGCGCATGGGTGCTGTTCCGCCTGCGTCAACGCCTGACTGACGAAGGCTACGACACCGCGTTCGAGAACATAAGGCCGGAGTTCCAGCATCTCTTCGACCATATCGTCGCGTGTCAGGAAAAGCCGGACCTGGAGAAACGACCGTTCCATCCCATCCTGGGCATGGTCGAACAGGTCGGCTACCGGACCGTTCAGGCGGGCAAAGAGGCAGCCGAACTCTTGTCGTTCTTCGGCGAGATCTGTGTTTCCGTCGGTCACATGCTGGTGCATCCGCGACGCATCAAACTGGTACCCGTCGTCAACCAGATGCAGCAGACCGGATTCAACGCCCTGCCGATCGTCGGTCTTCTGGCCTTTCTGATCGGTATCGTCATTGCGTTTCAGGGCGCCGACCAGCTCCGCCGTTTCGGCGCGGAGATCTTCACCGTCAACTTGCTGGGCGTCTCCTTCCTTCGTGAAATCGGTATCCTGATTACAGCGATCATTGTCGCCGGCAGATCCGGCAGCGCGTTTACCGCGCAGATCGGCACCATGAAGGTGAACGAAGAGATCGACGCGATGAGCGCGCTGGGCCTGAGCCCGATACAGCTGCTGGTCATTCCGCGTCTTGTCGCGCTCATGATCGTGCTGCCGCTGCTGGGCTTTTATGCCGATATCCTCGGCCTGATCGGCGGCGCGATCATGTCAATCATTGTTCTCGACATCTCGCTGACGCGCTTCATCGATCAGTTGAACAGCGCCGTGCCGATGTGGGCGTTCTGGGTCGGCATCATCAAGGCGCCGTTCTTTGCTTTCGTCATCGCCATGATCGGCTGTTACAACGGTCTGAAGGTTGCCGGCAGTGCCGAGAGCGTCGGCAAAATGACGACCAAGGCGGTCGTCCAGGCGATCTTCCTGGTGATCGTCCTTGACGCGTTCTTCTCCGTCCTCTTCTCGTTCTTGGGGATCTGATGGCACTACGAGACGAGCAGGAGTTTGACTCCCCGAGTGATCTGCATACGCCGAAGGGCGAGCCGGTCATTCGGGTGCGCGGACTGCGCAATCAGTTCGGCAAACAGGTTGTGCACGACAATCTGGATCTGGACGTGCTGGAGGGCGAAGTTCTCGGCGTCGTTGGCGGCTCTGGCTCCGGCAAGTCGGTGTTGCTGCGCACGATCGTCGGCCTGCGCGAGCAGCAGGCCGGCACCATCGAAGTTCTGGGCCAGGACACCAAAACGTTGTCGGCGCGCGAAGCGAAAGCCCTGCGCGCCCATTGGGGCGTACTTTTCCAGGACGGCGCCCTCTTCAGCTCGCTGACCGTCGCCGAGAACATCCAGGTGCCGATCAAGGAGTACACCAAACTGTCGCCTCGGCTGATGGACGAACTGGCCCGCGTCAAGATCACCATGACCGGCCTGCCGGTCGACACGGCGGCGAAGTTCCCGTCCGAGCTTTCCGGTGGCATGCGCAAACGCGCCGGTCTGGCCCGTGCGCTGGCGCTTGATCCGGGCATTCTCTTTCTCGACGAACCGACCGCAGGACTGGATCCGATCGGCGCCGCAAACTTCGACCAGTTAATCGGCAGTTTGCGCGAAAGCCTTGGCCTGACGGTCTTTATGGTCACGCATGATCTGGACAGTCTGATCG
>JBCCIS010000040.1 GCA_039028155.1 Pseudomonadota bacterium | reverse complement strand
GGCCAGGAACGCTTCGATGTCGCGCGTCAGGCCGACGGACGCCAGATACTCGTCGGTCACTTCCGGCATCTGGTAGACCTTGGTGTTGACGACGCCGTAACCCCAGTTCAACAGCTCATAGACCTGGGATTCCGGATCGACATAGGCGTCGATCAGGGCGTGGGCCTGCTCATAAAGGCCACGTTCCTTGGCGCCCGGATTAAGGGCCAGACCACAAACCCAGGTCAGGGCGCCTTCCTTCGGGTTCATCCAGATGTACTTGCCTTCGGTGCCGTTGGCCGCCATTTCCTCGCTCGCCGTCAGCATCATGCCGTTCCACGCCGCGGATGCCACGACTTCGCCGGAGAACAGCGCCTGTGTCATGGTTGTCACGTCGCTGGTCAGAAGACGCAGAAGCGGGATGCCCTCGCGCACCTTGTTGGCGACCAGTTCGATCTCCTCGTCCGACATGTCGAGGAAGTCGATGCCCATGTAGATGGCGATCAGGTTGAAGTGGTCTTCGACCGCATCGAACATGGCGAGGCGCCCGGACAGCTCCTCATCGTAGAAGATGCCCCAGGAGTGCGTGGCCGGATCCTTGTATTGAGGCGCCAGTTCGGTGTTCACGATGATGGCCGTCTGACCCCAGTCCTCGGGCACCCACAGCGGCGTGCCGTCTTCAAGGTTTGCGCCGGGCACATGCTTCATGGGTTCGGCGATATCGTCCCAGTGGCTGATCAAACTGACGTCGATCGGTTCGACGACACCGGCGTCATACCAAAGCTTGATCTTTGACGAGCACGGGAAGGTGACGTCGCATTCGAAGCCTGCACGCATCTTGGCGAGCGCTTCGGCCTGGTCGGAAAAGAACGAGTAGCTCGGCGGCGAACCGTACGCTTCGGTATAGGCCATCGCGAAGTTCTCGTCTTCGTAGCCGCCCCAAGTGAACATCATGAGGTCGCTGCCTTCGGCAGCCAGGGCGGGTCCGGCAAGCGGCGCGGCCATCGACATCACGCCTGCCGAGGCCAGAACCTTGTGCGCCTGCCTGCGGGTCAGTTTGCCCTCGCAGATCATGTCCTTGAACTGGTTGGCGCCCATAAGAGGTTTAAGTTTATCCATTCGCAAAGCTCCCTTGTGGATTGCGGCTTTTTGCCTGTCTTACTAGTTGAACACTTGCAAGGTTAGCCCATGGCTCTGCAAGGCGGGAGTCGCTAATCGACAAATCATCGTTGCGCGAGGATTGCAGGCGGGTTGCTGCCCGATTGTGTCTAGATTATCTCGTTATTGGCGAGTTTCTGGTGTCGACCTCACGTATACTGAGATCGCGCATAGAATGTCTGGCCGGTTTGTCCGTTGTTCAGCGCTCGCCCTGCTCGGCCAACAGCTCGGGCAGGTGGGCGCGGCAGACATCGGCGAAGGCAAGCGCCATGCGTGTCGGGCGCGACGTTGCGAGACGAGCGAGGCCCATGCGCATTTCCCGCTTCGGTTCCGATAGCGGTATGGAAGCGAGGCTGGAACCATCCAGTGCGCGGTGATGGGGCGCGCGCGAATGTAGCAAGCTGTAGCCGTAACCGTTCGCGACCAGTCCGCGCACCATCTCGAACGACATGGTCTCGTAGGCGATGTTGGGCTCGATGCCGGCCTCGGCGAACACCGACAGGAAATGGCTGCGGCTTTCGGGCAGGCCGAGTAGCACAAGCGGCTCGCCTTCCAGCTCGATCAGCCTGACGGTCTTTTTACCGGCCAGACGGTGCTCGGCGGGCACGATGACGTGGATCGGCACCGCGACCAGGGGCTCGAAATCGATGTCCTGGGGCATGTTGAGGTCGTAGGTGACGGCGAACTCATAACGCCCGCGCCTCAAGCCTTCGGGCAGGGCGCGCAGGTCCTCCTCGTGCGGGCGCACGCGGATCGCCGGATGCTCGCGGGCAAAAACGCGCAGCACGCCCGGCAGCACGAAGGGTGCGAAGGTCACGAAACAGCCGATATCCAGGTCGCCCTCAAGCGCTTCGCCCAGGCCGGCGGCGTCCTGGGTCAGCTCTTCCGCATGGGCCAAAAGCTCGCGCGCCGAGGCGAACAGGCGCCGTCCCGCCGGTGTCAGAGATAGGCCCTGCGCGTGATGGCGGATGAAGAGCTGCAGCCCGAATACGTCTTCCAGATGGCTGATCGCCGCTGAAACCGAGGGCTGGGACACATGGGTCGCCTCGGCCGCACGGGTAATGCTGCCGGCCTCGGCCGCGGCCACGAAGTAACGAAGTTGCTTCAGGGTATAGAGGATCACGAAAATCTATCCTATACGTCGCATAAATATCTTTTGCCATAGAATGGCGCCGAGACAAACTGCGCCACTTTTTGCCAGGAGAGGACCCATCCCATGCTGATGACCGGCGACCAGTACCGCGAGTCTCTCAATGACGGCCGCGAGGTCTATATCGATGGCGAGCGCGTCAAGAGCGTGCCGGACCATCGGGCGTTCAAGCCGATCGTCGACGTGCGCGCGCGCATCTATGACATGGCGGGCGAAAACGCCTTCAAGTCGATCATGGCCTACACGGAAGACGGCGAGGACTATGCCGTCGCCTGGCAGCCGCCCCATACCCAGGACGACTGGTGGGCCAAGCGCAACTGGGTCGATACGGTCATGAAGGAGATCGGCGGTGTCGTGACGCGTATCGGCGACGAGACCGTGGGCGAGATGTGGTCGCTGGCCGACGGCAAGGACATCCTGAACCAGGTCGACGATTCCTGGGCGACCAACATCGACAATCACATCGACAACGTTCTGAAGAACGACATCTTTCACGTCTCCGCCAACACCGATCCCAAGGGTGACCGTTCGAAAGCGCCCCAGGATCAAGATCCCGACATGCTGCTGCATGTCGTGAAGGAGACCGACGCCGGCATCATCGTGCGCGGCGCCAAGTACGAGACGGCGGCTGCCTATGCCCATCAGGCATTCGTCAAGCCGACGATCGCCAACTGGGGCGATGCCAAGCTTTCAGACTACGCGCTCGGTTTCATCTGTCCGATGAACGCCGAGGGTCTGAAGCACATCTGCCGCAATGGCTTCGCCGGCGTGAAGCCGAAAGCCGACTATCCGCTATCCAACGGTTTCGACGAGGTCGACACGCTGCTTGTCTTCGACAACGTTCTCGTGCCTTGGGAGAACGTCCTGTTCTATCGCCACACGGCGGCGGCCAGCTTCATTCGCGGCACCTTGCATCGCTACAGCGCCTATATGTTCGTCCTGCGCATCATGTATATCGCCGATCTGATGATCGGCACGGCGCTGTTCAACGTGCGCCAGACCGGCCTCGACAGACAACAGGCGGTGCAGGAAAAGCTCGCCCAGCTCGCCTGTTATCGCGAGGGCATCAACGCCCATCTGTCCGGTGCCATCGCGCTGGCCGAAAAGAGCCCGGGCGGGTTCCTGATGCCGAACCAGTCGCTGCTCTATACCGGCCGCGTGCTCGCGTGTTCGCAACTGCCGGCCATGATGCACCTGGCGCGCGAGTTGTGCGGTGGCCAGATCTGCGTCACGCCTGACAGTCCGTCCTTCCTGTCCGACGACACGAAGGCGTGGATGGAGAAGTTCTACAACGTCAACGACAACTGGCAGGCCGAAGACCGGCGCAAGCTGCTGGCCTTCGGGCGCGATCTCTTGAACTCCGACTACGCCGGTCACAAGGTGACGTTCCAGCTGTTCGCGCAGTCACCGCCGTTCGCGCATCTGGGTGCCGTCTACCGCAACTACGATTTCGATCAGTCGCTGGACTTCGTCAAGACGGCGGCGGGTTTGTCCGATCAGGTGATGGCCAAGAAGTAAGCCGCACACATTCGTTTCTGGGGAAGGAAAGACAACGATGGCGCATCAGCGTTTTCGCAAGTTCAACACCAAGGAGATGTACCCCGAGCAGTCGCTCGACAACGACCTGTGCATGGTCGTGCGCGCCGGCAACATGGTTTTCATGCGCGGTCAGACCGGTTTCGACCTGGACGGCAACTTCCATGGCGTCGGCGATGGCGCGGCCCAGGCCGAGCAGGCCATGAAATGCGTCAAGCAGCTGCTGGAAGAGGCTGGCGCCAAGCTGGAGCACATCTGCAAGGTCACGATCTACCTTACCGACCCCCGCTACCGCGAACCCGTCTACAACGTCATCGGCAAGTGGTTGAAGGGTGTCTATCCGGTCTCGACCGGCCTGGTCGTTCAGGCGCTCGCCAAACCGGAGATGGTGATGGAGATCGACGTCGACGCGGTGATTCCGGACGGCGAAGGCTGACGCCATGACCTTTTCGCTGACGGCGCGCTGCGCCCAGACCGGCATGTTCGGCATCGTCGTGACATCGTCCAGCATCTGCGTCGCGACACGCTGCGCCTGGGTGAAGGGCAATGTCGGCGCCGTTGCCAGCCAGAACATCACCGATCCCGGCCTGGGCCTGATGGGCCTCGACCTGTTGCAACAAGGCTATGGCGCCGAGGCGACCATGGAGATCCTGGTCAAGGCGCGACCCTATAGCGAGTACCGCCAGCTCGCCCTGATCGACCGGCTGGGTCACACGTCCCACCACTCAGGCACCGGCGTGCTGGGCACCAACAACATCGCTGAAGGCCGGGACTGCATCGCGGCCGGCAATCTGTTGAGCACGACGGACGTGCCTGTCCAGATGGTCAAGGCGTTCGAGGACTCATCAGGCGAGCATCTGGCCGAACGCTTACTGCGTGGTGTCGAAGCCGGCTTGGCGGCCGGCGGCGAGGAGGGCGACGTCAAGTCGGTCGGCATCAAGGTTTGTCACCAGCACGACTGGCCGATCTGCGAGATGCGCGTCGACTGGCACGACGAGCCGATCGCCGAGCTGCGGCGCGTGTGGGAGGCCTATGAACCGCAGATGGCCGACTACATCCAGCGCGCGCTCGATCCAACGGGCGCGCCGTCTTACGGCGTGCCGGGCGACCCCTAGAGCGGATCATGGTCAGGTGGAACCTCTGAAGGTTCCACCTGACCATGTGAATCCGCTCTCGATCTATGAGTAGAGCAGATTCACCTGCCTTGACGGATTCGCGAAGCGATTCCATCGAAACAGGATCTGCTCTAAGAGGCGCCGATAACGACGACGGCAAACAGCGGTCGATGATCGGAGCCGATATCCGATCCCCTTTCGATACTCTGAAGATCCAGGCTGCGCGACAGCAGGATGTGATCGATCGCCAGGCCGGCGGGGCCGAGTATGGTCGGCCATGTCGGCATGATGTTGGGTCCTTCCAGAGCGGTCCGGTCGAGAAAGCGGCGGAAGGTCGGCGACCACGGCGTTGCGTTCAGGTCGCCAACGGCGATCACCGGGCCTTCTTCGTGCGCGATCAACTGTGCCATGGCGTCCAGTTGTGCGTTCCGCAGGTGGTAGGCGGACTGGTGGAGCGGCGGATAGGGATGTAGACCGGCGATTAAGACCGGTCCGGCATCGGTCTCCACGTTCGCTAGAATCATCACCGGCTCGGTCTGCCAGTCTGATGGCGCCGGTAGTGCTTCGATCTGCTGGTTTTCGTCGCCGGTCAGCGGCAGGCGGCTGAGCAGCATCATGCCGAACGAGTGCTCGCGCGGTGCGGCGACGATGTGTGGATAGAGCGGCGAGAGTCTGGAGAGCGCGTCCGCCCAGGCCTGCGTCGTCTCGGCGACCACCACGACATCGGGGTCCAGCCGCGCGATCTCGGCGATCATCGGGCGATGGTTGCCGTTGTAGCGTGAAGCATTGGCGAACAGCACCTTGACCGTCACCGCATCGTCATGAATGACGCCGGTGGCGGTTGCCTGGGAGGAGGCGATAGCGGTACCCGCGACATCGCCGAGGTTGACGAGAGCGACCAAAGCCAGGCAAGCGGCGATCCAACGGTGACGCCTGATCACGGCGAGCAGAGCGATCAGCACCAGCAGCACCAGGATCTGCAGGCGGAAGCTGACAACGAGCTCGAGCGGCCACGCCTCGACGCCCGTGAGTGGCGCCGCTGCTACAAGGCCGATCAACCCGACCAACACATAGAAACCCGCCTCAAGAATCGATCGGCGTTGTGGCTGAACCATCCCTCAATGCCCAAAAAGATTGCCGTAAAAGCACATACGTGCGTTCAACAGCACATTTGCGGTGATGTCATGACCTTTTTGTTCCGCATGCAATCCGACATTTTTTGCCTTTCTTGGGCCGATTGGCGAGCCGAAATGCCAAAGCAGGCCGAGGGCCAAGGATCGAGAGCCCAGAAGATAGGGGTGGACTCCCTCCGTACTCTTACCCAGTCCGATCTATGTCAGGCTCAATGGTAGTACTGACGATGCACCAAAGGCTTACCTAAAAGATAGCGGTTCTTTGGCGCAATTAAGCCCCATTCTGGCGTTTCAAATGACGGTGGCCAGGCTCGACGCCGTCGCGCAACGACGTGACACCATCTCCAGCGCGTCAGATGCCTGTACCGATGTGCGTGTAAGGGACGAATAAGACATGGAGAGCCTATCTATGGCAGCTACCAGCAATGCCTATGTTGTTGGGCAAGAACAGGGTCCGCGTAAGGAACTCCGTCAGGCGTTTGATGAGCCCGGACGGTGTATCGGCAGACAAGCGACCAGCCTCCGGTCACTTCTGTCGTTGCGTGACGACGATCCCAAGCCCGATGTTGTGTTGATCGATATGACCCGTTGGGGGCCAGACGCAGCGGAAGATCTCGATCAACTGCGCGAGACCTTTCCTGATGTCGAGTTGCTGATCACCTATCCAAGGGATTGGTATCACTAAGGTGGCTCGCCCCACACCCGGCGGGTGACGGGGCGAGGACTTGTCTGCGGCTTCACGCCTGTTGGCGTCACGACCACAACCGCCCTGGACCTTAATTGTCCGGGGCGGTTTGGTTTTTTAGGCCACCCGGTTCTACGACGCCTCGGCTTCTGTGCCCTTCTGGGCGTCTTTTGCCGCCTTGCGCATCGCGGCGGCCAGCATGACAGCCGTCCAGCCGGTGAACAGTAGGCTGATGCCGACCAACAGGCCGATGACCCAACCGAAGTCATTGGGAAATGCAACCCACAGAATGATGCCCAGCACCAGATCCAAGACGCCGGCGAACAGCACCCAGCCCCAGCCGGCATCCGGCCTGTGCTGGAACGCCGCGATGATCTTCGTGATGCCTTCAACGATGAACAGGGCGATGATGATCGCCGTCAGCGCCACGGCGCCGGCCAGGGGATCGAACAAGACCAGCGCGCCGGCGACAATGGCCACGATGGCGGCGATGATGTTCCAGACCAGGCTGCGGCGCGAGTGCTCCTTGAAGGCGGTGTAGCCGCGCACGACACCGCCGACCAGCAGCAGAATGCCGATCAGAAGCGTGATCGCGACCGTGAACAGAAACGGCAGCAAGATCGCCAAGCAGCCGAGCACAATCAACAGGACACCTTCTAGCATCAGCGTTGACGTGCTTGTTTTCCCGGCGGCCTGGCTTACCAGGTCCGTAATGTTCTTCTCAGACATTCAGGTCCCTCCTTCGCGGATCCCCATACGCGTGCGCGGCACTATATCAAATGTTGACCACCGGTGATCATAATCTCTGACCCCGTGACATAGCGGGAGTCGTCGCCGCACAGGTAAAAGATCGTGCCGGCCACATCCTCGGGCGTTCCCATTTTGCCGAGCGGTATGCGCGGCACCAGGTCGTCGTATTCCGGCGACAGCATCGCGGTCTCGATCTCACCCGGCGCGACCGCGTTGACCCGTACATCCAGATGCGCGAACTCGACCGCCATCTCGCGGGTCAGCGCCGACAAAGCCGCTTTCGAACAGGCATAGGCGCTGCCGGCAAACGGATGCACGCGGTGTCCGACGATCGACGTCACGTTAACGATGGCGCCCTTGCCCCGGTGGAGCGGCGCGGCGAGGCCGCGCGCCAGAACCAGAGGCGCAAAGAAGTTAAGGTCGAAGACGTTGCGCCAGTGATCCATGCTGCCGTTAAGCGTGCCCAGACGCTCCTTGAAGTCAGTCTTCGGCGATACGCCGGCGTTGTTGACCAGCGCATGCACCGGGCCGTCACCGATGATGGCGTTGGCTTCCTCGACGAAGGCGGCGATTTCGTCCTGATCGGCGAGGTCGGTCGGGATATGGCGATGCGGCGAATCCTCCACCTTGCGGTCAAACGGAATATCGTCGCGCGAACAGCTGATCACTCGCCAGCCTTCCCTGACGAAGCGGATCACGGTGACGTGGCCGATACCACGGCTTGCGCCGGTCACAACCACGGTCTTCATCGTCTGGACGTCAGCCATGTCCGGGCCAGACATAGGTTACATCGGGTTCGCCTTCGGCCTCGCTGATGCCAAAGCCGACGGCTCGGAAACCACGCTTTTCATAGAACCCGCGCGCCGAACGGTTGGCCTGAAACGTGTGAAGTGAGAGACCCTTGGATTGGCGCGCCTTGGCATCGTCCAGAAGTTTGCTGCCGACGCCCCGTTTCTGGTGCCGCGGCGCGACAAACAACTGGTCGATCAATGAGCCCTCTAGACACAGAAATCCGATCACGCTGCCGTCCGCATCCTCGGCGACACGGACGCTGTCCCATCGCGTCATCGCGTCACCGACAAACGCATCGAAGCTTCGGTCGGTGTGGGGCCACGCCATGAATCGATAGGCCGTGCGAGTGGCGTCGCGCAGGATAGCGGCGATCGCCGGCTGGTCGGCATCGTTGGCATCGCGCAATCGCGTCCCGGCGGTCGGTGCGTCAGGCTGGGCGTGGTTTGCCATCGTCGTACCTCAGTGGGTAAACAGCACCGGCACGTCAGCCTTGTTCAGCATGAAACGTGTCGCGCCGCCCAAGATGAGCTGGCGCAACTTGCCTTGGCTGAATGCGCCCATGACGATGAACGACGCGTTTTCTTCGTGGGCGGTGCTCAACAGCGCCTCGCCGATATGGGTCCAATCACCCGGCAAACGATGATTGTGACACTTGATGTCGTGGAGCGCGAGGTAGTCGGTCAGTGCTTCGGCGCTCGGCCCGCGCATGGAACTCTCTTCCGGGCACATGATGGCGACAGTGTCCGCGCCCAGCAGCAGCGGCATGGCGCGATGGACAGCGCGTGCTGCTTCCGCGCTACCGTTCCATGCGATGGCCGCCGGTCCATTCAGATCCGACGCCTTGCCCGGTGGGATCAGCAGCAGGCCACTGCCGGACTCCATCAGGACGGATTCCGCGACGACCTCTTCCTTGGCGTCGCCGGCAGCGCCTGGGCGGGCTGCGATCACCAAATCCGACAGGCGTCCGCGCTCGGCAATGACCTCGTCCTCACGGCCATCCTCAACATGAAAACTGGCAGACGCTTTTCCCGCGACCGGTTCGGTTGTCTGCTCAATTCCCAAGTCCTTGCACAAGGCTTGAAAGTCCTGTTGTGCGTGATGCGATCGGTTGTCGATGTCTTGCTCGGCGGTCGAGATAATCTCTTCAATGACGGCGCCGGTCATGCCTTCTGTCATGAACGCGACGGCATCGCGCGGGTTGCGGCGAACATTGATGACCTCAATATGGGCGTCATAACGTAGGCCCAAGCGAAAGGCGGTCTCCATCGCCGCCCGCGCTTCAGGGTCCCCGGACGCTGCCGCCAGGATCTTTGCGATTTTCATGAGCTGTCGCTCCGCACTGTCTCGTCTGCCCCACGCGCAATCCTAGAGCGGATCGTGATTAGGTGGAACCGTCTTACGGTTCCACTTAACCACGT
Source organism: Pseudomonadota bacterium (assembly GCA_039028155.1). Classification (NCBI taxonomy): domain Bacteria; kingdom Pseudomonadati; phylum Pseudomonadota; species Pseudomonadota bacterium. The sequence continues at coordinate 36,960 of JBCCIS010000040.1, read as the reverse complement.
GAATCCGCTCTCTATCTAAGTGTAGAGCAGATTCCACCAAAACAGGATCCGCTCTAAGACCGTTGGTCGCTCGTTGCCACCTCCGGGTTGTCATCGATGACAGTCTTGGCGCGCGCAAGCGTTTCGGCGGGCAAGCCGCTGGCGTCAACGCAGCGCCACGCGACCGCGCCGAGATCGCGCTCCGCTTGACGTGCGACGACCGCACCATCCGCGTCCGACGCATCGCCGTGTCGTTGGTCGACCCGGGTGCGCAACGCCGAAAGCGGCGCGTTCAGCCACAGGCCGGTAAATGGCACGCCATTTTTGGTCGCGATGGCTTCGATCCCGTCGCGCTCGTCCTTGTTGGCATAGACTGCATCGGCCACGACCGGCCATCCGGCCGCGAGCAAGGCTTCTGCCAACGCGTTTGCCTTCTCGTAAACCTTCCGCGTAACCGCGGGTTGGTAGGCCGCCTGGTCAAGCGGGGACTCGAACGGCTGATTGAACAACCGCTTGCGCAGGACGTCGGAGCGCAGCACGACGGCGCCCGGTGCCGTGCCCAATCCCGGCGCCAATGCGGCGGCCAGTGTCGATTTGCCGGTTCCCGAAAGACCACCGACCGAGACCAGCCTGGGGGGCTCTGCCAGCAACAGCTCGGTCGCCAGCGCTACATAGCGGCGTGCCCGCCCGATGGCGTCGCGCCGGCCGGGCTCATCCGGTTGCGTATCAATGCTGAGCGCCGACGCTTTCGCGCGTACCGCGGCGCGGCACGACAGAAACAGCCGAAACGCTGGCATGCCCGACCAGTCGCCGGTGCGCCAGAGATAGCGATTGAGCGACCGATTGGCGAGCTCCGGCAGGTCGCGTGCGATCAGGTCCATGACCAGAAAGGCGAGATCGTACAACACGTCGCAACACGCGATGCGATCGTTGAACTCGATGGCGTCGAACAGCGTAGGCTGACCATCGATCAGGCACAGATTTCTGAGATGCAAATCGCCGTGACAGTGGCGCACCGATCCGGATTGACGTCGCGATTCCAAGAGATCGCGCCGGGTGTCAAACGCGTTACGGGTTAGGCGGACCAAGTCCTGAACGTCGGCTTCGGCGAAGACAGCGGGGACGAACGAGGCGATGTCGTTCAGATTGCCGTCGATGACCCAGGCCATGCCATCGCTGCCGCCGTGATCGGGTCGAAGCGCCGCGGTATCGTGCAGCCGCGCCACCGCGTCGCTCGCGCCATCGATCAGACCACTGGTCAGCTGGCCGGTTGCCGCCAGGCGGTCGAACAGGCCTTCTTGATCAAAGCGCCGCATGACAACGACGTAGTCCACCGGGTCACCGTCGCCGTCCATCGCCAGTGTCCCCGACCCATCCCGTGTGATCGCCTTGACGTCCAGGTAGATGTCCGGCGCGGTGCGGCGGTTGATGGCGAGTTCGGATTCGCAGGCTGCCTTGCGTTTGGCAACCGTGCCGTAGTCCAGGAAGGAATACGTTACGGCCCGCTTCAGCTTGAGCACCCGGTCGGCGCACAGCGCGACAACGGCGCCGTGTGTGTCGATGCGCTCGACCGGCGTCGACGGTGTGGCGCCAAACGCGGCCGGGGATGTCACGAAGCGAATGACGTCGGTCTGATCGCCCGCGGTCATCGCCAGGCCCTCACTGGCTGGTTGCCGCGGCGCTGTGCGGTTTTTCGTAACCCTCGGGGTCTTCATGAATAATGACTTCTGCCCCCTTGAAGGCGTTGACGATCATCGCTTCCACTTCGTGGGAAAGTTCATGGGCGCGCACCAGCGACAGGTCGGGATCAAGTTGCAGGTGGAACTGGATGAACGGCTGAATGCCCGAGCTTCGCGTCCTCAGGTCGTGCATGCCGCGAACCTCTGGGTGACTCATGACGATCTCGCGGATGCGGTCGCGGTCCTCGTCGGGGAACTCGCGGTCCATCAGCAAGTCGAGCGAGCGGCGCGCGACCTTCCACGAGCTGAACGCGATGTACGCTGCGATGGCGATAGCAATCGCGGAGTCGACCCAGCGCACGCCCAGCTCGCTGGCGACAACCAGGGCGATGATGACGCTGATGTTGATCATGATGTCCATGCGGTAGTGCAGGGCATCGGCGGTGATGGCGGTGGACTGCGTCCGTTTGACAACGACGTTTTGAAACGACACCAGGCCCACGGTCAGCACGATCGAGGCGACCATCACGGCGATGCCGATTTCGGTGTTCTGGATCGCCTGGCCGCTGTCCAAACGGTGAATTGCCTCAATAATGATGAAGACGCCGGATCCGGCGATGAATGCGGCTTGGACCAATCCGGCCAAGGGCTCGGCTTTGCCATGGCCGAACCGATGCGCCTTGTCAGCCGGCTGCAAGGCGTGACGGACGGCGAACAGGTTGACCAGAGACGTGAACCCGTCCAGCAAGGAGTCGATGAGGGAAGACAGCAGGCTCACCGATCCGGTCATGAAGGCGGCGGCCAGCTTGGCAAGAATTAAGACGATCGCAACGCATACAGAGGCGATGGTCGCCAGGCGCATCAAGCGAGCGCCGGTCGCATCAATGCGGCCTACGCCACCTTCCTGATTGCTGTCATGCGCTGCGTCGTTCATTCAGCGCGGGCTCCTCAGGGAAACAGACGCGACGTCCTCCAAGGCGCATCGTCGGTTTCGCGTTCGAAGACGATGCGCTCGTGCAGGCGAAACGGCTTTTCCGACCAGAACTCGATCAGCCTGGGGGCAATTCTGAAACCCGACCAATAGGGCGGTCTCGGTATCTCTCCGATAGCGAACTTCGCGGCGTACTTGGCGACGCTCTTTTCAAGGTCGTAACGGGTGGCCATGGGCCGTGACTGTTGGGACGCCCAGGCACCGATGCGACTGTCGCGATGGCGCGACTGGTAATAGGTGTCGGCGTCGGCGTCGCTGACGGTTTCAACGCGACCTTGGACACGAATCTGGCGGCCCAGCGGCATCCAATAGAAGCACAACGCCGCCTGCGGGTTTTCCTGAAGCTCGCGGCCCTTGCGGCTCTCATAGTTGGTGTAGAACACGAAGCCGTCGGGGCCATATCCCTTAAGCAGAACCATTCTAAGTGACGGCATGCCGTTCTTGTCGGCGCTTGCCAACGCCATGGCCGTTGGTTCTTTCAGACCACAATCCTTGGCTTCGGCGAACCAATCCCCGAACAATTCAATGGGATCGCGCTCCTCAATCGAAGGCATGCTTCACTCCCTGCCGCCGCACTATGTTACGACCCTAAGAAAACGTAGGGTTTCTTGGGGTCAAACGTGATAGTTACCGTCGTCGCCGTAGGTGCCTACGGTACGCTCATGCTATAGTGATGCCATGTTATGGCCGGATTTGATCCGTAAGTCCAAAATGACCTTAGCGATGGGCGCATCGCCACTTCGGCGGAAATCTGAAGCGAGGGATTGGTTATGATGAAATTAAAGCTGGCAGCGGTTCTGGTAGCGTTTTCGCTGGTCACCGCGTGCGAGGGCGCAGGCGGCAAGGAGACCGCTGGTACGCTTCTGGGCGGCGCTGGCGGCGCTCTCTTGGGCGCCCAGGTCGGCAGCGGCTCGGGACAGATTCTCGCGGCCGTGGCCGGTGGTCTGGCCGGCGCGTTCCTGGGCAACCAGATCGGCCAGTCGCTGGACCGTGCCGATCAGGCCTATGCGGAACAGGCGACCCAGCAGGCGCATAACGCGCCGATCGGTCAGACGATCGCCTGGAACAATCCGGAATCCGGTAACTCCGGCACCTATACGCCGGTGCGCGATGGTTATGACAGCGGCGGCGCCTATTGCCGGGAGTACCAGACCACGGTCACCGTGGGCGGCAAGGTCGAAGAAGCCTATGGCACGGCGTGCCAGCAGCCCGATGGTTCGTGGAAAGTGGTGAACTAAACCATCTTCCTTCCTACATTAGGGGCGGCGTCGAAACCTTCGGCGCCGCCCTTTCTGTTTGAGGAATGCCATCCGTGCGTGATCCCTATGAGGTCCTGGGCGTCGACCGCAAGGCGAGCCAGGACGACATCAAGAAAGCCTATCGCAAGCTCGCGAAAAGCTCCCACCCGGACCTTCACCCCAATGACAAGGAGGTGGAGAACCGGTTCAAGGACATTTCAGCGGCCTACGATCTGTTGTCGGACGCTGACAAGCGCGGCCGCTTCGACCGCGGAGAAATCGATGCCAGCGGCGCCGAGACACCGCAAGGTTTCTACCGTTCTCAGGCCGGCGGCGACGACTGGAAGTACCGCGAGCGTTATGCCGGCCCGTCAGGCTATGGCGACTTCGACGGCATGAGCCACGAGGAAGTCAACGATATCCTGAACGACCTGTTTGGCGGGCGCGCCCAAGGGGGCCGTGCCGAGGGCGGCGCGCCACTGAAGATGCGCGGCGCGGATGTGAACTATAGCCTCAGGGTCAGTTTCCTGGAGGCCGCCCGAGGCGGTGCCAAACGCATCACCATGCCGGAAGGCCGCACCCTGGATGTCACCATTCCCGCCGGTATGGAAGACGGTCAGACACTGCGCCTGGCAGGCCAGGGCGGCGAGGGCTTCGGCGGTGGCCCGGCGGGCGATGCCTACGTCACCATCCATATCGACCCCCACGGCTTTTTCGAGCGCAAGGACAACAACATTCATATCGAATTGCCGGTAACGCTGCAGGAAGCGGTTCTGGGTGCCAAGATCATGGTGCCGACCGTCGACGGCGATGTGCAGATGACGGTGCCGAAGGGTTCCAACACCGGCAAGACCATGCGGCTAAAGGGGCGCGGCGTCGTAGACCGGCGGTCGGGCCAGCGCGGCGACCAATACGTAAAGCTCAAGGTCGTCCTGCCTGACAAGGCGGACGATGCGTTGACCTCGTTCATCGAGGTCTGGGCACCCGACCACGAGTACAATCCGCGCCAGCACATGGGAGTGGCCTCATGATGACGTTGGAGGAGTTGGTCATCACCGTCCGCGTCGAGCGGCGCCAGGTGACAAACTGGGTCCAGGCCGGCTGGCTGTTGCCGGAGAGCGTCGAGGGCGACTGGACGTTCACTGAGATCGACATCGCGCGCGCCCGCCTGATACGCGACCTCTTCGAGGCGTTCGAGGTCAATGACGCGGCCGTGCCGGTGATCCTGGACCTGATCGATCAGCGCCAGGCGCTGGAGGGCCGTATGCGGGATCTATTCGCCGCGCTGGGCGAGGAGCCGGCGTCCGTCCGGCGCGGGGTGTTGGCCCGCTGTTTGAAGCGCCTGGAGGAGTAAGCGCGGCCGCGCCCGGCTTTGCCGCAAACGGTGTTTCGTGTAGGATCGCGCGGGCACGGGGGGCAGCGGCCAGCCAGCGCTACCGTATCTGTAACTGACGATGATGAGGGTTTGATGACCGAGCCACGCCCACTCATGGCGGGCAAACGCGGGTTGATCATGGGCGTGGCCAACGACCGCTCAATCGCCTGGGGTATTGCTTCGGCACTGGCCGAGCATGGCGCCGAACTCGCCTTTACCTATCAGGGCGAGGCTCTGGGGAAGCGGGTCGTGCCGCTTGCCGAACGCTTGGGCAGCGACCTCGTCGTCGAGTGTGACGTGACCGACATGGCAAGCGTCGACGCGACGTTTGCTCGCTTGGAAAAGGCCTGGGACAAGCTCGACTTCGTGGTCCATGCGGTCGCCTTTTCCGACAAGGACGAACTGAAGGGCCGCTACGTCGATACGTCGCGTGAGAACTTCCTGAACACCATGGAAGTCTCGTGTTACTCGTTCACCGCCGTCGCGCGGCGCGCCGAAGCGATGATGAGCGACGGTGGCAGCCTGATCACGCTCACCTACTATGGCGCCGAGCGTGTCATGCCCCATTACAACGTCATGGGCGTCGCAAAGGCGGCGCTGGAGGCCAGCGTGCGTTACCTGGCGGCCGATTTGGGTGAGAAGGCGATCCGGGTCAATGCGATCTCCGCCGGCCCGATCAAGACCTTGGCGGCGTCGGGCATCGGCGACTTCCGCTACATTCTGAAGTGGAACCAGTACAACTCGCCTCTGGTTCGCAACGTCACCATCGATGAAGTCGGCGGTGCGGCGCTCTATCTGGCATCCGATCTCTCGACGGCGGTGACCGGCGAGGTCCATCACGTCGACTGCGGCTACCACATCGTCGGCATGAAGAACCCGAAGGCGCCGGACATCACGGTCGTATAGCTATGGCTGGCAATAGCTTTGGCCATCTGTTCCGGTTCACGACCTGGGGCGAAAGCCACGGGCCGGAGATTGGTGTCGTCATCGATGGGGTGCCGCCGCGTCTACCGCTGAGCGAAGCGGATGTGCAAGTGTGGATGGACCGACGCAAGCCCGGCCAGTCGCGTTTCACCACCCAGCGGCGCGAGCCTGACGAGGTGAAGATCGTCTCCGGGGTCTTTGAGGGTGTGACGACCGGTACGCCCTTGGCCATGATCGTCGAAAACACGGACCAGCGGTCCAAGGACTACGGTGACATCGTGGAAAAGTGGCGTCCCGGTCACGCCGACTTCACCTATGACGCCAAGTATGGCGTGCGCGATCACCGCGGCGGCGGACGGTCAAGCGCGCGCGAGACCGCCATGCGGGTCGCCGCCGGTGCCGTGGCGCGCAAGGTATTGGGCGACGACGTGACAATCCGTGGCGCCGTCGTGCAAATCGGCCCTTACAAGATTGACCGGGGCCGCTGGGACTGGACGGAGGTCGAGAAGAATCCTTTCTGGTCACCGGATGCCCAGGTGGCCGGTGAATGGGAGGGTTTCCTGGATGGCGTCAGAAAGCAGGGTTCGTCGGCGGGCGCGGTGATCGAGATCGTCGCATCCGGTGTGCCGATCGGGCTCGGCAGTCCGGTCTACGACAAGCTCGACTCCGATCTCGCCAAGGCAATGATGAGCATTAACGCGGTCAAGGGCGTTGAGATTGGCGACGGCTTTACGCTTGCGGCCGAGCCGGGCGAAACGGCCGCCGACGAGATGCGCATGGAAGGCGATACGCCGATTTTCCTGTCCAACCACAATGGTGGTGTGTTGGGCGGCATTTCGACTGGCCAGGATGTGGTCGCGCGCTTCGCGGTGAAGCCGACCAGCTCGATCATGCATGAACGCCAGACCGTCGACCGCGATGGCAACGAAACGACCGTTCAGGTCAAGGGCCGTCACGATCCCTGTGTCGGTATCCGCGCGGTGCCGGTGGGTGAGGCGATGATGGCCTGCGTGCTCGCCGACCACCTGCTGCGCCACAAGGCGCAGTGCGGTTAGTCAGAGGTTTCTAGGCGTCGCCCGGGCGATCTGACGACGACGTTCGCGTTCACCGGTCAGCGTGTCGCCGATGACGGCGGCCAGGACCAGTGCGCCGCCGATCAGCGTATAGGGTCCGGTCGTCTCGCTGAACGCCATCCAGACCCAGAGTGGCCCCAGCACCACCTCGACAAGGTTGATAAGGGCGACCTCGGCGGCCGGCACGTAACGGGCACCGACTGTGATGAAGTAGCAGGCAACGCCAAGCTGAAAGACACCCAGGGCAACCGAAAGCCCGACGTCGTGCAGCGACAGCGACAGACCGACGCCGGTCACAACGAAACACATGAACAGGGCCGCGATCGTGCCAAGCAAACCGCCAAACGCGGCGACCGGCAGCATCTCGATGTTTGGCTTGGATCGCAGCGCGACCAGGAATACGGCGAGCCCTAAGGCAGCGGCGGCGGCGGCGACATTGCCCCATAGGTAACCAAAGGAGATGTTCTCCGCGACCATGACGCCAACGCCCGCAAGTGACACGACGATGGCTAGCCAGGTCGCCAGCCTGACATGTTCGCCCAGGAACACGCGCCCCAGGATGGCGGCCATGAAGGGCGCGGCCGCCAGCAGGAACAAGGCATTCGCAACGGTCGTCGACTGGATGGCGACAATGATACCGCAAAAGGCGACGGCGATGGCGATGCCGCCGACCAGCGTCGCGCCGGCTGCCTGACGAAACGTGCTGAGAAGATGACCGGGATTGCGCCAGGCGATGATGATCAGCAGGAACACCATCATCGAGAAGGATCTGAGCGCCAGGATCTGCCATGACGTCGCGTCGTCGATCATCCTGACGCCAAGCCCCATCCACGATGAGGCGAGCGCGCCCAGAAGGACGAGAACGATCCCTCGGCGATAGCCGCCCGAACGGGCCGACTGAACCGCAGCGACACTCATGCAGGCATCCCTTCGGGAGATCTCACGGCAGACATGCCCAATCGGGCGTGCGCAGGCTAGAGCATTTTTCGTTTTCACGGAAACCGTGCCAGCCCGCTCCCCCTCCCGTCCACCCATGGCAGTATCCTCGGGGTGGCCTCGGCGAAAACGCCTCTCGGCGTTTTGCCCCGGAGGAGGGGGAGCGGGCTGGCGATGCCGTTGTAACGGAAAACGCGCTAGCTGCACACGCGTTGTCTGTCATGAGTCTCGATTCAGACGGAAGCCCTGAAATGCGCGCGGCACGCCTCGATAAACGCCGTTGCAATAGCCGATAGGTCGGTGTCCGCTTTGCGCGCCAGGACAATCTCGCTGGCCTGGGCATCGCCAGACAGGGGGCGCGCGACCAAAGCACGGCCGTCATAGGTCATGTTCGACGCCGGCTTGGTGGCCAACAACGCGTAGCCGAGACCGTGACCGACCATACCGCGCACCATTTCCAGAGACCGCGAGCGAAAACGGATGACCGGATCGTGGCCGCTCTGTTCGAACAGCGACAGAAAGTAGTCGGCGCTGGGCGGCGCATCGAGAAGGATCATCGGCTCGCCAGCGAGTTGTTCGAGCGACACGCTGAGCTGACCTGCCAGTGGATGGCCCTCGGCGAGCAGCACGTAGGGATTCAGGGCGTCGAGCGGCTCCGTTTCGACGTCATCGCCGAGGTCGATGTCGTAGAGCAGGGCAATCTCCGTCTCACCCGACTTCAGGCCCTCGACGACCTGGCGCTGGTCGCCGTCCTGGAGCTGCAGTTGCACGGCCGGGTGTTCGTCGAGCAAGCGTGACAACAGCGCGGGTACCAGATAGGGCCCGAAGGTATGGAAGCAGCCCAGCCGCAGCGGTTCCGATACCTCCTCAGGTGCATCGCTGCGCAGGCTGTGGATGCGCGTCGGTGTGCCGTACGCGCGATTGGCGTAGATCAGCGGCGAACCGTGGGGCGCGACGAAGATGTCCTCGACCGCGCCAAGGAAGACATGATGGGTACCGATACGTTCGCCACTGACCATGCGGCAGTCGAACGCGACGAGGGGATCGACAACGCGCGGCGCCCCCGTGGTCTGGACCGTCCAGTCGGCGCAAGAGAACTTGTCGCCGTCATCGGTTTTGATCCGTCCGGCGAACGTATCGGAAATGAAGGACTGATCGTCCCGTAACACGTTGACGCAGAAGACGCCGTTTTCCAGGATCGCGGCGGCCGACGCGCTCTTGTGATGTACACACACAAGCAACGTCGGCTGCGGGGTATCCGCCGACACCGATGACATTGCCGAGACCGTCACCCCCGCCCTGCCGGCCGCGCCGTCGGTGGTCACCACGTTGACGGTACAGGCGGCATGGCTCATGCCGTTGAAGAACCGCTGCTTCAAATCGGCGTTGGTCAAGTCGTTCATCGGTGTCGGTCCCCGGTTTGTCTCCACGTGCGTGGAAGCTTGGCCCATCGTGTTTGTCGCCCGCTCCTCGTAACGGGAATCCATTGGGCAGGGCGGCTCAGCCCTCCCTCACGCGCCGATACAGGGAAACTGGACGATGAACCTGGTTCCGTAAAACATAACTTTCTCAGGACCAGAATAGATTTTGCCGAGGCAATTCCGATTTTCGCCGTCTATCGTGCAGAATTGCCGCGGCATGGCGGTGCGGCCGCGTGGTGATTTGCCGGCTGCGAGAGCGGATCATGGTTAGGTGGAACCGTCTTACGGTTCCACCTAACCATGTGAATCCGCTCTCCATCTATGAATAGAGCAGATTCACCTGTCTCGTCGGAATCGCGAAGCGATTCCACCAAAACAGGATCTGCTCTAGCGCGGGGGCGCGATGACATTGACGGACCTTCTTGTCGTCCTGATTCCAATCGGACTGCTGGACAGCACGTCCATCATCCCGCTTTGCATTGTCTTGTTGGTTATGCTGCTCGCCGGACCCAACCCGGTCGTCCGGTCGTGCGCGCTGATATTGGGGATTTTCGTCGCCTACCTAGCGTTCGGCCTGCTCGTCTTGTTTGGCCTGCAGGCGATCATCGATCGCATCGAGGCTTACGTAGATCGGCTGTGGGTCAATCCGAATCTCGAAGAACTGATCCTTCAGATCGTCATCGGGGTTGTGCTCTGCGTCGTGGCGTGGCGCATGATCGCGAAGGACAAGAAAAGCGCCGACAAGCCTGCACCGTCGTCCATGACGGCGATCCAGGCCTTCGTATCGGGTGCCGTACTGACGATTGTCGGATTGCCAGGTGCCGTTCCGTACTTCGCCGCGATCGATCTAACGATGCGCGCGGACCTCTCGATGGCCGAAGAGATGGGCGCGCTCGCGTTCTACAACATTGTCTTCGTCCTGCCGATCGCCGCCATCGTGGTGCTGCGCGTTGTCCTCGGGACCCGCAGCCAACGGTTGCTCGACGGGATCAAGAGGTTCTTTGACACATGGGGGCAGCGCGTGATCGTGGCCTTGCTGGCCGTGCTCGGTGTGATCCTCATCCTGGACGGTATCGGATGGCTGATCGGCTACCCGCTGATCCCGGTCTAGTTACGCCGCCTTCGATAGCGCACCGTCGAAGTCACGGCGCCAGTCAGCGAAGTCGACAACGAAGTTGTAGCCGCACACGGTCTTTAGATCGCGGCCGTCGACGACCTCCACGATGCGGTCTGCCCGCTCCCTTGTCGCATCCTTTGGGCCATGCGGGTTGAGCCGCATCGTGTTGCCCGGCGGAAAGGCGTAGTCGCAGACAAACAGCACATCGCCCAGGATGTACATGGTCCAACCCGGCGAATGGCCGCCGATATGGAAGGCCTCGAGGTCGCCGTGACGGAAGTCGCCGGTGAACTTGTCGTCGACGGTGAACTCCTTGGCCAGGGGATTGGCCGCATCGGCTTCGTGAATATGGACTTGGCAACCCCACAAGGCGCGGTACTGGTTTGATGCACCCATGAAATCCTTGTGGGTGAAGAAGATGTGGTCGACCGGCGCCAGATTTCGATTGAAGGCGGACGGGCAGTCGATCCAGACCGCGCCGCCGTCGCCCTCGATGCGATAGGCCGCGTGTTCGATACCGAGGCGCGGTTCCGACATCAGCTGCGTGATGCGCTCGTTGACCGGTTTCGGCGTGACCGCATAGGTCTGTTCGGTCTCGTCCCAGGTCCTGAATTTGTCGTGGCGGACGCCGCAAAACGGACAGACGTCCGGCATCTCGCCGATCATGTTGTAGCCGCAGGTCAGGCACACCCACTGCTGGGTCGGAAAGTTCATGGGCAAGGGTCTATCGAGCATGGCGGGCTCCTCGTCGCTGTCAGGCCAATCAGCTGTCGAAGCGCAAGACGTCGCGTGCCTCCGCTTCGTGCCAGTTGCCCCGATAATAGCGCACGGCGGCATCGTCGAACGGTTGGAAGTCGACGGGCGTGCGCCTGCCGGCCATCAAAGCCTTGTTGACCAAGGCGTTGCGCCGCTGTTTGGTCAGGATGCGTTCGGTCAGCGCTTTCAGCGGCCAGCGTTGGCGAACCTCCGACTCGAAGCCCTCGACCTCGGCCTTGCAGTCGACATCGTGAACCAAATTGTCCCGCTCCTCCGGATCATCGGCCAGATCGAAGAGGGAGCAGGGGCCGCCCTCCCAATGGACGAACTTCCGGGTGCCGCGCCGGATCATGACACCTGGCGCGCGCGCGCCTTCGAAGAAGATCTCCGAGGCCGTCTCGTCGCGCCAGGTCGCGCCGTCACCGGTGATCAGCGGCATCAGGCTGCGCCCCTCGATCGGTTCGACCAGTTCTTCGGAACCGCCGTCGAGCGCCATGTCGAGCAAGGTCGGCATCACATCCATCAGCGACGTCGCCTGGGCGACGCGGCGCGTGCCCGACATGCCGGGAATGTGCACCATCAGCGGCACCCGTGCGGACCGTTCGTAGAAGCTCATCTTGTACCAACAGCCACGCTCGCCCAGCATGTCGCCGTGGTCGGCGGTGAAGATGATGATCGTGTTGTCGTCGAGCCGCGCGGCCTTCAAGGCGTCCAGCACCTTGCCGATCAAATCGTCGACCAGGGCGATCGAGCCATAGTAGCCGTGACGCGCATTACGGATGTCCTCGTCGGTGACCTCGTATTCGCCGCGATCGTAATGGCGGTAAAGCCATCGGCCGTGACTGTCGCGTTCTTCCGGTGCCAGAAAAGGCGTCACCGGCATGTCGATATCGTCGTGGCGATAGCGATCCCAGTAGGCGGGCGGCGTGACATAGGGATCGTGCGGATGGGTGAACGAAACCTTCAGGCAGAACGGCCGTTCGTCGCCGCTTCGCGCGTAGTCATAGAGCCAGCGCACCGCAAAGTGCGCGGTATCGTCGTCGTGATCGAGCTGCGTGCCACGCTCGACGACGCCCGCCTCGACCACATTCTTGAGGTCGTGGAACCAGGGCAAAATGCGGTCGGGCTCGTCCCAGATGCCGTACCAGTGGTTGTCGGCCGGACAGATGTCGGTGGTCAGCCGCGTCTCCAGCCCGTGCAGTTGATCGGCACCGATATGATGCGCCTTGCCGCTCAACGTCGTCGCATAGCCGCCGGCGCGCAGGTAGTGCGCGAAGGTCGGCGTCGACCACGGGTAATCGCAGCCGCTGTCGAAGACGTCGACCGCCGAGGGCAGGCGCCCGGTCATCAGCCCGGCGCGCGCGGGAACGCACAGCGGTGAGTTCGAATAATGCGCATCGAAGATGACACTGTCGGCGGCGAGGGCGTCGAGCCGCGGCGTCTTGACCACCTTGTGCCCATAGGCCGGTAAAAAGTGCGGCGCGAGCTGATCGGCCATCAAGAACAGGATGTTGGGTTTGGTCGTCATCGCAGCGTCTCCCGGAGTCCGGAAGATGCTATCAGCCGTTTTTCCCGGCGGCGATCAGGAACTCCTTGTTGCCGTCCGCGCCGGTCACCGGACTTGGCGTGATGCCAATAACCTGCCAGTACGGCTGATCGGAGAGCCAGCTCTCGATGTCGCGGCAGACGGCCTCGTGCACTTCGGGGTCGGTGACGATGCCGCCCTTGCTGACTTCGCCGCGGCCGGCCTCGAACTGTGGCTTGATGAGGGCGACGAGGAGGGCGCCTGGCGCGGCCAAGGCAAGGGAGGCGGGAAGTGCGGTCTTCAAGCTGATGAAACTCAAGTCGGCGGTGATGACATCGACAGGTTGCACGATCAGGTCCTTGTCGAGGTCGCGGGCGTTTGTCTTTTCCAGCACGGTGACGCGGGCGTCTTCGCGCAGCTTCCAGGCGAGCTGGCCGTGGCCGACATCTACGGCATAGACGTGGGCCGCGCCCCGCGTCAGCAGCACGTCGGTGAAACCGCCGGTCGAGGCGCCGAGGTCGAGCGCCGTCTTGCCTGTGACATCGAGGTCGAAGTGGCCGAGGGCGTGGTCGAGTTTCAGGCCGCCGCGCCCAACCCAGGGATGGTCCTTGCCGCGCACGTCCAGGTCGCTGTCATCGGCGATCTGGTGACCCGGTTTATCGAGGCGTTTGTCATTCGAGAACACCAGGCCCGCCATGATCAGGGCCTGGGCGCGGGTGCGGTTTTCAGCGAGGCCCCGGTCGACCAGGAGCTGGTCGAGGCGCCGCTTGGTCACCGGTAGAAGATGTGCGGGCCGATCTGAACGGTGCGTTCGAGCTTCGACGCCCAGGACGGCTCGACCTGCGTGTTGTGGAAGTAGAGCGCGCCATCAGTCGGATCGGGATCGTTGCCGCCCATGACCAGCTGAGCGACCTCTACCGCTTCGCCCCACTTTGCACTGTTCGTCGGCTCGTCGCTCTTACCGTCGCACCACCAGTGGAACTGGCAGCCGTGAAGCGATCCCTCTGGCCCCTGGTGGACGACATCGCACACGGTGTCGGGGAACCTCGGGTCGGTCATACGGTTCATCGTGACGTGGCCGACGGCGCGCTGGCCTTCGGTATCGCCGGCGGGCGCTTCGAAATAGATGTTGAGCGCCATGCATTCCAGCGAGTGATACTCGGTGGGGCTGGCGACCGTGTCTTCGGTCGGGGCGCAGGCGATCAGCATCAGCCCTGCCATCAGTCCTACGACGTTGAGTTTCACGAAGACCATGCCGCCGCGTCAGGCGCGGGCGGGCTCCTCGTTGGCGTCCTGGCCCAAGGCGGTAAGGACGGTGGCGACGATATCGGACGCGTTGAGGCCGGCTTCGTCGTACATCTCGACCGGCTTGGCCTGATCGATAAACGTCGGCGGCAGCATCATCGGACGAACCTTGAGCCCTGAGTCCAACAGGCCGTCATGGGCCAGGAAGTTGAAGACGTGGGCGGCGAATCCGCCGGTTGAGCCTTCTTCGATCGTGACCAGCACCTCGTGTTCGCGCGCCAGGCGCCGCACCAGGTCCTCATCCAGCGGCACGGAGAAGCGCGCGTCGGCGACCGTGGCCGAGAGGCCGCGCGCGGCCAGCACGTCGGCGGCCTTGTTGCATTCGCCAAGGCGCGCGCCGAACGACAGGAGCGCGACGGCCGTTCCCTCGCGCATGATGCGACCCTTGCCCAGTTCCAGCACGGTGCCCCGCTCGGGCAAATCGACGCCCATGCCTTCGCCGCGCGGATAGCGGAACGCCGACGGCCGGTCGTCAATCGCCGCCGCGGTCGCGACCATGTGCATCAGATCGGCCTCGTCGGCCGCCGCCATCACCACGAACCCGGGCAGGGTGGAGAGATAGGCGACATCAAAGGCGCCCGCGTGGGTCGGTCCATCGGCGCCGACCAGGCCGGCGCGATCGATCGCAAACCGCACGGGCAGACGTTGAATGGCAACGTCGTGCACAACCTGGTCATAGGCGCGCTGCAGGAACGTCGAATAGATCGTCGCGAACGGCTTGAACCCTTCGCATGCCAGGCCGGCGGCGAACGTGACGCCGTGCTGTTCGGCAATGCCGACGTCAAAGGCACGGTCAGGAAAACGTTCGGCGAACTTGTCGATGCCGGTGCCTGACGGCATCGCGGCGGTGATCGCGCAGATCCGGTCGTCGGCTTCCGCCTCGGCTATCAACCCTTTGGCAAACACCGACGTATAGCTGGGCGCCTTTGGCTTGGCCTTGTTCTGGGCGCCGGTAATGACGTCGAACTGGGAGACGCCGTGATAGCGGTCGGCCGACTTCTCGGCGGGCTCATAACCCTTGCCCTTGTGGGTAACGCAATGCACCAGCACCGGCCCATTCTCGCGCGTATCGCGCAGGTTCTTCAGGATCGGCAGCAGGTGGTCCAGGTTATGACCGTCGATCGGGCCGATGTAATAGAAACCGAGTTCCTCAAACAGCGTGCCGCCGGTCGCGATGCCGCGGGCGTATTCCTCGAAGCGTTTGGCCGCGACCTCCAGAGACCGCGGGAAGCGTGCGGCAAGGCCTTTGGCCATGTTGCGCGCCGAACGATAGGTGCCCGATGACAGCGCGCGCGCCAGATAGGCGCTCATGGCGCCGACCGGCGGCGCGATCGACATGTCGTTGTCGTTCAATATGACGATCAGACGGGTGTCGCGGGCGCCGGCGTTGTTCATCGCCTCATACGCCATGCCCGCCGACATCGCGCCGTCGCCGATAACGCAGATGACGTCGCGTTCCTCGCCCTTCAGTTCGCTGGCGACGGCCATGCCCAGGCCGGACGAAATGGATGTTGAGCTGTGCGCGGCGCCGAACGGGTCATACTCGCTCTCCGCGCGTTTGGTGAAACCGGAAAGCCCGTCCTTCTGCCGCAAGGTGCGGATGCGGTCGCGCCGGCCGGTCAGGATCTTGTGGGGATAACATTGATGGCCGACATCCCAGACCAGGCGATCATCGGGTGTGTTGAAGACATGATGGATGGCCACGGTCAGCTCGACCACACCCAGACCTGCGCCCAGATGACCCCCTGTCTCGGCGACCGCGTTGATCATGTCGTGACGCACTTCGTCGGCCAGCTGGCGCAACTCTTGCGGCGTCATCTCACGGATATCGGCCGGCCATGTGACGCCGTCGAGGAGGGGAGTCTCGTTGGAGATCGTCAATCCACCATCCCTATGTCTATCGCTGTGCGGCCATGCTGCGGTCTTCAGGTGCGACGGTTCACGACAAAGCGTGCGACGTCGCGCAACGTGTCGGCAGGTTGACCGAATCCCGAGAGACTTTCAATGGCCTGCAGGGCGAGTTGCTCGGCGCGTTTTCGCGCGATTTCAGGGCCGGCCGCGGCGACCATGGTGGCCTTGCCAGCCTCGGCGTCCTTGCCGACCGCCTTGCCCATTTCTTCCTCGTTGCCCTCGGCATCCAACAGATCGTCGATGATCTGGAACGCGAATCCGAGATCCCGTCCATAGCTCACGATCGCTGCCCGGTCCCCATCGTTCGCCTCGCCGACGATGGCACCGCTTTCGGCCGAAAATGTGATCAAAGCGCCCGTTTTCAAGGCCTGAAGATGTTCGATTGTGGCGACATCGACGGATCGGTGCTCGACCGCCAGATCAATCATCTGGCCGGCGACCATACCGTGGGCGCCGGCCGCGCCCGCAAGGCCGCGAACCAAGTCGACCCGCACCGCGGCGCTGTCGTGAGTTGTCGGGTCGGCCAGCACGTCAAACGCCAGGGTCAAGAGGGCGTCGCCGGCCAGAATGGCGGTCGCCTCATCGAACGCCACATGACACGTCGGGTGGCCGCGCCGCAGGTCATCATCGTCCATGGCTGGCAGGTCGTCGTGCACGAGCGAGTAGCAATGCAGCATCTCGACGGCGGCGGCGACGCGCATTGCCCGCTCTTCAGGCACACCGAACAGGTCGCTCACGGCGAGCGACAGGTAGGGGCGCAGGCGCTTTCCACCATTCAACGTGGCATAGCGCATAGCATCGAACAGGGGTTTATCCAGACCGCCGCTTGTCGGCAGCAGGCCGTCCAGAGCAGCCTCGACCCGTTGTGCCGTCGTCGCCAGGTTCGCGACGACGCTTTCGTCGACCTGTACGGGCGCGACGCTCATGAAATTTCAGTCGCCTCGGCGCTAACGCTGCCGTCAGCCGCCAGCTTGATTTTTTCGACCTTCTCCTGCGCTTCACGCAGTTTGGTTTCGCAATGTAACTTCAACGCCGCGCCCCGCTCATAGGATGTGATGGCATCGTCGAGCTTGCTGTCGCCGCTCTCCAACCCCTCCACAATTGTCTCAAGTTCGGCCAGTGCCTGTTCGAAGCTCATGGCCTTGATGTCGTCATTCGTTTCTTTTTTTGCCATTTCCCCTATTCCTTACGCCGCAGCCATCAATCGGATCACATGGGTCGCCGTGCTGGTGGCTAGGGCGTCCAGGTCATACCCGCCTTCAAGCGACGACACCAACCGGCCCTCGGCATGCAGATCCGCCATGGCCACCAGTTGATCGGTTGCCCAGGCGAAGTCCTCCTCGATCAGATTGAGGTTGGCGAGGGGGTCCTGCTGATGGGCGTCAAACCCGGCCGATATCAGAATGATCTCCGGCTTGAAAGCGTCCAGAGCCGGCAGGATCCTTTTCTCCATGGCGGCGCGGAACGCTTCGCTTCCGGTGTGGGCGGCGAGCGGCGCGTTCACGATGTTGTTGTAGGCGCCCGTGTCCTCGACCGCGCCGGTACCGGGATAGTGCGGATACTGATGGGTCGAGCCATAGAACAATCCTTCACGGTCCCAGAAAAGCGCCTGGGTGCCATTGCCGTGATGGACGTCGAAATCAATAACGGCGGCGCGCGCGATGCCATGCGCCTGGCGTGCGTGCTCGGCCCCGATCGCGACAGAGTTGAACAAGCAGAACCCCATCGCCTGGCCGGCCTCGGCATGATGACCGGGCGGACGCACCGCGCAGAACGCGTTGTCGGCGGCGCCTTCGATCACCGCGTCGACCGCGGCGCAGACCGCGCCGGTCGCGTGCAGCGCCGCGTCGCCGGAACCCGGCGACATCACCGTGTCGGGGTCAAGGTGAACCAGTCCCTGATTGGGCTCAGCCGCCAGAACACGGTCGACCTGACCCTTCGGATGCATCAGCGTCAGCAGGCTGTCGTCGGCTCGCGGCGCCTCGACCCGTATCAGGGCATCGAACATGTCGTGCGCCAGAACCTGCTGAATGGCTTCCAGCCGTTCCGGGCGTTCGGGGTGGTGCGGCCCGGTTCGGTGATCCAGGTAAGACGGATGAACGTAAAGCTGTGTTGTCATTGATTATTTCGCCTATGTGGCGTAACAGATCCGCGCGTTGTGCTTCACCCAGGCGTGATCACAATGCGCCGAACTGCCTACTTGCCGAGCGTGACCCCTATGAACCCCGATAGTACACTCCCGCTCCCATGATTCCACGGATTCTCTTAGGCCTAGTTGTCGTGGTCGGCCTCGCTTCGCCTGCCTTGGCGCAGGACGACGCGGTGCTTGTCGGCGTCGACGAGGTGATTGTCGAGCAGGTGAACGAAACGGCCAATGTCATCGGCCGATTTGTGTCGCGCCAGTCCGGGACCGTCGCGACGGAAGTCGAAGGCACCGTCGAAAACGTTTTTGTCGAGGTCGGCGATCGTGTCCTGGCCGGGGACAAGCTGGTCCAAATCCGGTCCGATCGCATGGAACTGCGCCGCGACCTCCTAGCCGCCGAGGTCGAGCAGGCGCGCGCGCTCCTGGTCGCCGCCGAAGCCGACCTGTCGCTGCAGCGCCAAGCGCTGGTGCGGCTTGAGGATCTGTCGGAGTCCGCGGCCTATTCGCAAGCACGCCACGACGACCAGATACAACAGGTGGCCATGTCCGTGGCGCAGGTCTCCGTGGCCAACGCCGCGCTGATCCGCGCCGAGGCGAACCTGGCCCTGGCTCAGGACGAGGTCGATGACGCGGTTATTCGTGCGCCCTATGACGGTGTCATCGAGCTGCGCCACACCGAGATCGGCTCCTATGTCGATATCGGTAGCGCCATTGTCGACATGGTGAACGACGGCACCATCGAGATCGAAGCCGACGTGCCTTACGACGCGATTGGCGGCCTGTTGCCGGGTGTCTCCGTCAGCGTCGACTACGTTGGTGACAGCGGCGAGCCGCACCAGGCGGCGGTGCGCGCGGTGGGTGTCGCGGAGAATGCCCAGGCCAGAACGCGGCCGGTGCGGTTTTCGCCAAACTGGGACGTAACACCCGGAACGGTCGCCGACGGTCAGACCGTGCTGGTCGAGATCCCGGTCGGCGAATTGCGCGATGCCGTCACCGTGCACAAGGACGCGATCAACAGAGGCGGCGGCGGTGCGTCGGTCTTCGTCGTCGTGGATGGTGCCGCCCAGCCGAGACCAGTGTTTCTGGGATCGGCGGTTGGCGCGCGCTTCATCGTTTTGAGCGGTCTTGAGCCCGGTGAACTGGTCGTGGTGCGCGGCAACGAACGGCTGTACCCCGGACAGGCGGTGGCGTTCTAGCCATGAACCTTATTCGCCTGGCCATCGAACGACCCATCGCCGTTGTGGCGGCGGTGCTGATGGTCATCATGTTCGGCCTGCTGGCGCTTCAGACAATTCCGATCCAGTTGACGCCGGATGTTCGACGTCCGGTCATTACAATCACGACCAACTGGGCGGGTGCCGCGCCAGCCGAGGTCGAACGAGAGATCATCATCCGCCAGGAAGAGGTCCTGACCGGCCTGACCGGTCTGGAGGAGATGCTCTCGCAGGCTTATCAGGGTTATGGCGAAATCACGCTGGAGTTCGCCATCGGTCAGAACATGGACCGCGCCCTGTTGCTGGTGTCGAACCGGCTGAACCGTGTCGAGGGATATCCCAACGAGGCCGACGAACCGACGCTTGATACCGCGAGCGCCGAGGACAAGGCGATTGCCTGGTTCACGATCATCCATCAACCGGGCAACGAGCGGGAGATGCATGAGTACGGCGACTTCTTCGAAGACGTCGTCAAGGAGCGCATCGAACGCGTGCCCGGGATATCGCGCGTCAACATGTATGGCGGCAGCGAGCGGGAGATCCGCGTCACCATCGTACCGGAGAACCTGGCGCGTTATCGCCTGACTGTGCCGGAGGTCGTGCTGGCCCTGCAGAATGCCAATTCGTCGGCGTCGGCCGGTTACATCGACGAGGGCAAGCGCCGTTATACGGTGCGCTCGGAAGGCGATTTCGAGGCGCTCGACGATATCCGAAGCGTTGTCGTGCGCAGCCTTCAGGATATCGAGTCGGATCGTCTGGCGCGGGTCACCGTCGACGATCTGGGCGAGGTCTCCTTCGACTACAAGGAACCGTCATCACGTATCCGTTTCAATGGTCAGCCGGCGCTGGTCTTCAACGCGATCCGCGAGGCCGGCGCCAACGTCATCGAGACCATGAAAGGCGTTCGCGAGGCCGTCGACGAGCTTAATGCCGGGGTGATGCCCGATGCCGGGCTGGAACTGATTCAGGTCTATGACGAGACGATCTATATCGATTCGGCGATTGCGCTGGTCGAGCAGAACATCTGGATCGGCGGTGTCCTCGCGGCTTTTGTCCTGCTGGTCTTCCTGCGCTCGCCGCGCGCGACACTCATCGTTTCGATCGCCATTCCGATCTCGGTCATCGGCAGCTTCGTTGCCATGGCGGCGTTGGGCCGGTCGATCAACGTGGTGTCACTGGCGGGGCTCGCCTTTGCCGTCGGCATGGTGGTCGATGCCGCCATCGTTGTCCTGGAGAACATCTACCGGCTGCGCCAGCAGGGCATGCCGACGAAGCAGGCGGCCTATGAGGGCGCACGTCAGGTTTGGGGCGCCATTCTGGTCTCGGCACTGACCACGGTCATGGTGTTCATTCCAATCCTGGTGATGGAGCTTGAAGCCGGTCAGGTCTTCCGTGATATCGCCGTCGCCATCTCCGTCTCGGTGCTGCTGTCGCTTGTGGTCGCCGTCACGTTGATCCCCGCGCTTTCCGCCAAGATACTGACGCGCGCGGAAGGCACCGCAGGCTTCCGATTGCCGTTCATTGATGTTCCCGCCCGCGCGTTCAACAACGCGATGGGTTGGTTCGCCCGCTTCGTCGTGAAAAGCAGTGTCGCTGCCGTCGTTGTCGTCGGCGGTATCTGTGTCCTGGCCGTCGTTGTCGCCGATATTCTGCTGCCCAAGCTGGAGTACCTGCCGGAGGGCAACCAGAACTTCGTCTTCGGCTCGATCCTGCCGCCGCCGGGCTACAACCTCGATACCATGGCGGAAATCGCCGCGCGGGTCGAAGCCGAGACTCGTCCTTATTGGGAGGTCGAGACCGGGCCGGAAGACGCCGAGGATGGCAGTCCGAAGTTCCAGCGTTTCTACTTCGTTGCCAGCCCGACCTGGACCTTTGTCGGCGGGGCGGCCAGCAATCCCGATCGTGTCCGGGATCTCATCCCGTTGATGCGCGATCCCGTCTTTGAGGAACCCGGCACGTTCGGCTTCTTCAGCCAGCCGTCCTTGTTTGGCCGCGGTGTCGGTGGCGGCAGAAACATCGATCTCAACATCTCCGGGCCCGAACTGGAGCCGATCTATCAGGTCGCGCTCCAGGCCTACGGTCTTGTCGCAATGAACCTGCCGGAAGAAGCCGGCAATCAGATCCGGCCGCGTCCCGGTCTGGAAAACGGCTCTCCCGAGGTCCGGGTGTTTCCCAACCGCGTCAAGCTTGCCGACAACGACGTGACGGCGCGCGAACTCGCCATGGGCATCGACGCCTTCAACTCGGGCATCAGGGTCGACGAGATTTCCGTCGACGGCAAGGAGATCGACCTGATGCTGACCGGGCCCGACGATCATATCGACGAGACGCAAGGCATCGGCGAACTACCCATCGTGACGCGCAGCGGCGTTATTCTGCCGGTCAGTTCGCTGACCGATATCGAGGTGACCAGCGGCCCGACCCAGATCCGCAGGCTGGAACGCGAACGCACGGTGACGCTTCAGATCGGCCTTGCCGACGATATCCCGCTAGAGACCGGCATCGAGATCATTCGCGATCAGGTCATTGCGCCACTGGAAGAGGCCGGATTGCCGCCCGGCGTGACGATGGAATTCTCCGGCACCGCCGACAAGCTCTCGACGACATGGGACGCCATGGTGCTCAACCTTTTGGTGGCGCTTATCATCGTCTATCTGGTGATGGCGGTTCTATTCGAGAGTTTCATCTATCCGCTGATTGTCATGGTCTCCGTACCGGTCGCGGCCGCCGGTGGCGTCTTGGGCTTGGCGATCGTCGGCCTGCCGCTCGACATGCTGACCATGCTGGGTTTCGTCATTTTGATCGGCATTGTCGTGAACAACGCGATCCTGCTCGTCCACCAGACGCTGCACCACATCCGCGAAGACGCGATGTCGCCGGGCGATGCGGTCGAGGAGGCGGTGCGCAACCGTGTCCGTCCGATCTTCATGTCAACGCTGACCAGTGTGTGCGGCATGTTGCCGCTGGTCGTCTTCCCGGGCGCGGGGTCGGAGCTTTACCGCGGGCTGGGCTCCGTCGTGGTCGGCGGCCTCTCGCTTTCGGCGGTTTTGACGCTGGCGCTCGTGCCGCCGCTGCTTGGTATCTTCCTGAAGGTGACCAAACCAAAGGCGCATGCGCAGGCGGCGGCCGCCGGTCAGCCAACGCGGGAACCGGCGGAGTAGGCGTTTGAACGAGGCCGATGTCATCATCATCGGCGCTGGCGCGGTCGGCGCGGCGCTCGCCTTCCAGTTGGCGCCCCATCGGCGCGTGATCATGATCGAGCGCGAGGAACAGCCGGGCTATCACAGCACCGGCCGTTCGGCCGCCCACTATACGGATGTGATCGGCGGCACTGTTGTGCAGGCGTTGTCGGAAGAGACCCGCCGCTTCATCGATGCGCCGCCGGATGGCTTCACCGACTATCCGCTGCTGCGCGAACGTCCGGTCCTGTTGCTGGTCGGACATGAGACCGAAGACGCCCATTTCAGTGAAGATTCGTTGTCGAACCTCATGGGCACGGTTCTTTTTCGATTGGAAGTCGACGGCTGTCTGCAGAGGTGTCCGGTCTTGAAACCTGAGAAAGTCGCCTATGGCCTTTTTGAGCCGACGGCGGGCGACATCGATGTCGGCGCGATCCACGGCGGCTACCTGAAAGCCGCGCGCAGGGCGGGTGCCGAACTCGTCTGCGATGCCGACGTCACGGCGCTCGACCGCCGTGACAGTGTCTGGCAGGTGGAAACCAAGGCCGGCACGTTCAGCGCGCCGGTTGTCGCCAACTGCGCGGGCGCCTGGGGCGATGCGGTGGCGAAGCTTGCGGGCGTCGATCCGGTCGGTCTCGTGCCTTGTCGGCGCACGGCGTTTACATTTAGGGGACCGGACGGTGTCGACTGCACGGACTGGCCCCTGGTCGCAGACGATGGCGAGTCCTTCTACTTCAAACCGGAAGCTGGATTGATGATGGGGTCCCTGGCCGATGAGACATCGAGCGCGCCGTGCGATGCCCAGCCGGAAGAACTCGACCTCGCCCAAGCAGCGGAGAACATCATGGCGTGGACATCGCTGGAGATCCGACGCTTCGAGAAACGCTGGGCGGGGCTCAGGAGCTTTGTCGCCGATCGCCTGCCGGTCACCGGGTGGGACGCCAGGGCCGATGGTTTTTTCTGGAATGTCGGTCAGGGTGGCGCGGGTATCCAGACGTCGGCGGCGCTGTCGGCTTACGCGGCGTCGATCCTGTTGGATCGCGATTTGCCCGACGCGCTGGCGAAAGCGGGGTTGACCCGGCAGACGCTGTCGCCGGCGCGTTGTCAAAATCTGACCAAGGTTTCCTGACGTATAGGGCGTCGAGGTTCGATCGCGCGAGTCGGTAGTTGAAAAAACATTGGAGATTGATGTTGCGGGCGGCTGCAGGAGGATTGTCTGCGGTTTTTCTGGCGGGGTGCTCGTTGCTGACGCCGCTGCCCGATGAGTCGACGGTTGAGACACGTCTCGCAACGATCCCAACCGAAGGCGCGCCTGTCGAAGGGGCAGTCCGCATCTATTGGGACAGTCATCAGATTCCCTTTGTCGAGGCCGACCACGACCGCGACGCCGCGTTCGCCTTGGGCTTGGTGCATGCCCACTTACGGCTCGGTCAGATGGAACTCTTCCGAAAGGTATCCCAGGGTCGGGTCTCGGAAATGGGCGGTCCGCTCGCGACCGATATCGACTATGGCCTGCGCATTCTCAACTTCGAGCGCACCGCCGAAGCGATCGAGGCGGACCTGCCGCCTGCGACCCGTGAATGGCTCGAGGGTTTTGTCGCCGGCATCAACTTTTATGTCGACAACACGGAGACCCTGCCGCTTGAGTTCAGGGTACTGAACTTGCAGCGCGAACCGTGGACGGTAAGGGATATCCTGACCATGGGGCGTTTGGCGGCGACCGATATCACGTGGCTTGTCTGGTTCAGCCTGCTGCCGCTGCGCGACCGCGACGACTGGCCCGACCTGTGGGCGCGCCTGATCGGCAACGGTTCGGTACCGATCCTGGAAAACGGCGACGGCGCCGAGATCGCGAGCTTCAACGACCTGTTCGGTTACACGTCGCGATCCGGTAGCAACAGCGTCGCGGTCGCGCCATCGCTGACCGCGAACGGCAGCGCCATCATGGCAAACGATCCGCACCTCGGCATCTTTGTGCCGAACATCTGGCTGGTCGCGGGCGTCAAGTCGCCGTCCTACCATGTCGTCGGCCTGATGGGCGCCGGCCTGCCGGTCTTCGCCATCGGGCGAAATCCGTCTATCGCCTGGGGTGGCACCAATCTGAGGGCCGCGTCCAGCGACCTCGTCGATATCTCCTCGCTGCCGCCTGATGCCATCACGGACCGGCAGGAGGAGGTCGGCGTGCGCTGGTGGTTCGACGATACGGTGACGATCCGTGAAGCGCCGGCAGGACCGGTTGTCTCCGACGCGCCGCAGTTCGCCGGCCTGACCGAGGGCCCGCTCGCGCTCAGTTGGGTCGGCCACACCCCAAGCGACGAAGTGACGACCTTCTTGAAGGTTAGCCAGGCGACAACCTTCGAGCAGTTCGTCGGCGCCTTCGAAACGTTCGCCGTGCCGGCCCAGAACATGCTTTATGCCGATGTCGACGGCAACATCGGCAAGATCATGGCGGCGCGCCTGCCGCGGCGCGGTGCTGAGCCGCCCGAGGATGTGATCATCGCCATCGAAGAGCATGCACAGGCCTGGGACCAGTCGATTTCGACCGCCGACCTGCCGGCGTCCTATAATCCTGAAGCCGGTTACCTGACATCGGCGAACAACCGTCCGGCGGGAAGTCCTGTTCCCGTAGGCTATTTCTTCTCACCTGATGATCGGGTCGATCGCATGGCCGAGATGATTGAGACGTCACCAGGTGTCGACGTCGATCTGCTCGCCGCCCTGCAGCAGGATGTCTACATGGCCTCGGCGGTCGATTTGCGTGACGCCATCGCGCGCCAGGTCGATACGTTGGATGCCGCGACCGCGTTGGCGCCGGATCAAGCCGTGGCGTGGCAGGCGATCACGGCATGGGACGGTCACTACAACTTGGACTCCCGTGGCGCCGTCGCATTCGAGGCGTTCCGCGCAGCCTTCCTCGCCAAGTTCTATCAAGAGATCGTCGGCGGCGAGGACTGGGAGGCTTTCGCCGGCATGGACCGGACCCAGGAGATTACCTTGGATGACATCGCTGGTGCCGATCAGGCCGTCCTGCGCGCCGCGATGGGCGAGGGGTTTGCGGCGGCGTCCGGCGCCTACGCCAGTGGCGACACCTGGGGCGACAGGCACCGGCTGATTATCCAGCATCCCCTGGCTAATATCCCCATTGTCGGCAGCCGCTACAGGTTCCTGGACCTGCCCGCCGGCGGCAGTTCTGAATCGCTGATGAAGACGGCTCACGGTCCGGCAGGCGAGCGCCATCAGGTGCGTTACGGTTCGCAGGCCCGGCACATCTCCGACATGGCCGATCCCGACGCCAACTACTTCGTCCTGCTCGGCGGTCAGGACGGCTGGTTCAACAGCACGACGTTTCTTGATCAGGTCGACCTGTGGCAGACCGGTGAATACGTGCAGGTGCCGCTAACCGTCGCCACCGTCCGTGATCAGGCGGTCGCGACCACCGTGTTGTCGCCTTAGGAGGTCGGCATCAGACACCATGCTTGATGCGACACCGCTGCTTCGAGTCTATGCCGGCTGGCGTTCCCGGCAGCTCGATCGCGAAGATGCGGTCAATGCGCAGAAGCGTGAACTGCTGAAGCTCGTCACAAAGGCCCGCGACACGCGCTTTGGCAGGGACCATGGCTTCGACACCATCACCGATGTTGAGACCTTTCAGGAGCGCGTACCCTTAAGACGCTTCGAGGATTTCTGGGAAGACTACTGGTCATCCGCGTTTCCAGTGTTGACGGATTGTACGTGGCCTGGAACCGTTCCCTTCTTCGCCGAGACCTCCGGGACGACCACCGGTAAGACCAAGTACATCCCGTGCACCCACGAGATGAACCGGTCGAACACCTTCGCCGGCGCAGACATTCTGGTTCATCATTTGCGCAACACACCCGGCAGCACGTTGTTAGCCGGCCTGAACTTCGTGCTGGGCGGCAGTACGGGCCTGCGCGAACTGGCGCCGGGTGTCCGTACTGGTGACCTCAGCGGTATCGCCGCATCGGTGATGCCAAGCTGGGTGCGCTGGCGCTACTTCCCGCCACGAGAGCTCGAGACGATTGCCGATTGGGAAGAGCGGCTCGATGCCTTAGCGGGTGCCGCAATTGGCCAGGACATCCGTTCGATCAGCGGTACGCCAAGCTGGCTTTTGGTCTTCCTCGACAGGCTGCGTGCGCTGCAGCCGGACAACGAGGCGCGTCTGACGTCGTTCTTTCCCAATCTCGAGATGATCGTCCACGGCGCCGTCCATTTTGCGCCTTACCGTGCATCTTTCGGCGAGTGGCTCACGGGAAGCCGATGCAAGACTCGCGAAGTCTATGCCGCCAGCGAGGGTTTCATCGCCATCGCCGACCGCGCGGACGGTGAGGGCATGCGTCTGATCGCCGATGGTGGCTTGTTCTATGAGTTCGTGCCGGCCGACGAACTCGGCACCGCCAACCCGACGCGTCATTGGCTTGCGGATGTCGAAACCGGTGTCGACTACGCCATCGTCGTCACATCCTGCGCGGGCGCCTGGAGTTACGTGCTCGGCGACACCGTCGCCTTCGTCGACAGGGCGCCGCCGCGTCTTCTGGTTACCGGCCGGACCTCATTCATGCTCTCAGCCTTTGGCGAGCATCTGATTGCCTCGGAGATTGACGATGTCGTCACCGACTCCGCTTCGGCAATCGGCAGGCGTATCGTTGAGTTCGCCGTGGGCCCGATCTACCCGACCGCCTCGGAACCGAAGGGCGGTCACGTCTATATCGTTGAGTTCGACGGGCCGGTGCCCGATCCCGACACATGCGGACGGTTCATGCGGTTGATCGACGAAGGTCTCTCCCAGTGCAACGACGACTATGGCGCGCACCGCATCGGCATGCTCGCACCGCAATTGCACGCCGCCACGCCCGGGGCTTTCTACGACTGGATGAAGAAACGTGGCCAGTTGGGCGGTCAGCACAAGGTCCCGCGTATCATCAACGACATGGATCTGCTGGATGATCTCCTTGACTTCGTGGCCAAAAGAAAACCGCCGGAACCTGAAGGTCCCGGCGGCTCTCTCTAGGTCTCTGAAGACCGTCTATTCGGCGGCCATCAGGTTTTCCGACTGGACATAGGCCAGCGTGTCGTCCAGCGCCTTTTCCCAGCGGTCGAACAGCTGGTTGATCTCGTCTTCCTGGATGATCAGCGGCGGACAGAACGCGACGGAGTTGCCCGCGGCCGCGCGCAGGATCAGACCGTGGTCCAGGCAGGCCTCGCCGCAATAGGCCGCGACTTCCGGACCGAAGTTCTCCTTCGTCTCCTTGTCCTTGACCAGCTCGACGGCGCCGATCAGGCCGGTGCCGCGGGCCTCGCCGACCAGCGGATGATCGCCCAGCTTGGCGAGCCGCTCCATAGCCAGCGGCGAGACCTTCTTCACGTGGCTCGCGATATCCATCTCGTCGTAGATCTTCAGCGTCTCGATGGCGACCGCGGCCGGTACCGGATGGCCGGAATAGGTGAAGCCGGTCGCCAGCACGCCGTTCTCGCCGGAGAAGTCGCGGATCGGCTGATAGACCTTCTCGTTGATGATCGTGGCCGAGATCGGCAGATAGGCCGAGCTCAACTGCTTGGCAACCACCATGATATCCGGCTTGATGTCATAGGTGTTGGAGCCGAACAGATTGCCGGTGCGGTGGAAGCCGCAGATGACCTCGTCGGCGACCATCAGCACGTCGTGCTTCTTCAGCACCGCCTGGATCTTCTCGAAATAGGTCTTGGGCGGCAGGATAACGCCGCCGGCGCCCATGATCGGCTCGGCGACAAACGCGGCCACCGTCTCCGGTCCTTCGTCCTGGATCATCTGGTCCAGTTCGTTGGCGCGCCGGGTCGCGAAATCTTCCTCAGACTCACCGGACTCGGCGAACTTGTAATGGTGCGGCGATCCCGTGTGCATGATGTTGTGGATCGGCAGGTCGAAGCCGGCGTGCATCAGCGGCATACCGGTCAGCGAGCCCGACGACACGGCGATGCCGTGATAGCCGCCGATACGCGCGATGATCTTCTTTTTCTCAGGCCGGCCCAGCGCGTTGTTGTAGTACCAGACGAACTTGACCATGTGGTCGTTCGCCTCGGAGCCGGAATTGGCGAACCACACTTTGGACATCGGCGCAGGCGCCATATCGATCAGCCGCTCGGCCAGATCGATCGCCGGCATGCTCGAGCGGTGGAAGAACGCGTGGTAGTAGGGCAGCTTGCGCATCTGGTTGGCGGCCGCCTCGACCAGACGCTCGTTGTTGAACCCGAGCGACGTGCACCAAAGGCCGGCCAGACCCTCGATATAGCTCTTGCCCTCGGTGTCCTTGACATAGATGCCGTCACCTTCTTCCAGGATCAGCGGACCCTTTTCCTCGTGTTTCACGAGGTTGGAATAGGGATGCAGCACGTTCTTGATGTCGCGAGCATGGGGGGAATTGGGCAGTACGGTCATGGCTTGGCACCTCGTCGTCCGGCCTTGGAATGAGAGTATGTGTCTTGCGGCGGCGTCGCGCCCACGTCTTGGGGACGCCGAATCGCTGCATTTAAGGGGGGAAATCGGGGAAAAGCAACCTGCTTAAGCCTTGCGCCCGATCCAAATCACACGACCCAAAAGGTCGATTTCCGCGGGCGCCAGCGGCGCCAGGCTGGCGTAAGTCGGGTTGTCGCTGCTCATAACCACCTGTTGGCGCATGGGATCGGCGGTCAACCGCTTGACCAGAAGGCTATCGCCCTGGCGCACCACATAGATGCCGTCGGTGCCCGGCGACCATTGGGTCAAATCGACCAGAAGTTGATCGCCGTCACCCACCGTGGGCGTCATGCTGTCGCCAGACATGGTCACCATGGCGAGCTGATTGGCCGGTGTGCGGGTCAACTCGGCCAGCCACTCGGCGCGGAATGCCACATCGGCGAAGCTGCGATCATGGCCCGTCAACATTTCCCGGCCGGCATCCTTGCGCGGGTCGTATCGCGCGATCAGGACATAGCCTTCGCCATCCGTGTGGGCCCTGACGACTGGGCCCGCCTTGTCGTCCAGCAGTTCGGCCGCGCTGCAGCCCAGCGCCTCGGCAAGTTTTTCGATGGTGTCGTGGCGCGGATGACGCGAGCGGCCCGAGACGATGTCGCGCACCGCCGTGTCGTTCAACCCGGCCAGCTGCGCCAGGCCCTTCTGCGACAGGGACAGTGCCGCCATGCGGCGCTTCAGTTCCTTCGCAAGATGTCGTTCGGCCATGACCTATGGTGCGATGGCGTTCAGCCCATGCCAATAGCGATCTTGTAGGATTCGATCAGCGCTTCCTGCTCCTGGCGGTCGTCCGGCTCCATCTTTCTGAGCTTGATGAGCTGGCGCACGATCTTGGTGTCGAACCCCATGCCCTTGGCCTCGCGGTAGACGTCGGTGATGTCCGAGGCGAGGTTGGCTTTCTCTTCCTCAAGCCGCTCGATGCGCTGGATGTAGTTGAGAAGCTGTTCGCCGGCGATGCCGTCCACGTTGGCCATCTGTCCTCTCTTGCCTGAACCGATCGGGAGCCCGGGCTTCTAGCACAGGGCAGGGCTGATGCCACCGGTCCGCCGCGGATCTGTACACAGTCCGCTCGGGATAACCCGGGATAACATGTGAAGCGTTGAACCAGGCGCGATTCCGACCTGATTTCGCTTGGCTGGGCGGGCAATGCGGTCGAGGCTAGGAACGGAAGTCGGGAGGGTTAGCATCATGAAGGCCGAGGACGTCGTTGCGCGAACCCGCGAACAGCTAGCCGCCGTCGAGGCGGCGATCCGCAACCACCCCTATATCGCCTCACTGCGCGCCGGTGACGTGCCGCTCGAAGCGATCAAGGCGCTGCCGGGGCATCAGCACCACATGGCGATCTCGGACATGCGCTCGATCGCGACCTTGGTCGCGCGCTTCGGCGATACGCCCCATGTCGACTTCTTCAACGGCATCCTGCAGGGCCAGCTTGGCGAGCGCGAGAAGATCCTGGTGCTCGCTAAGAAGCTCGGCATGACGAAAGCTGGCCTCGACGCTTATGAGGTCGAGCCGGAAGGTTATGCCTATGCCGCCTACATGGCGTGGCTCGCCCAACGCGGGTCGGCGGCCGAGGTTGTGTGCGGTCTCTTCGTCAACTTCCAGGCGTGGGGGGCGAACTGCGCCGATGTGGGCGCGGCGCTGCGCGACGCCTACGGCTTTTCGACCGACGACACCGTGTTCCTCGACAGCTTCTCCAAGATGCCGTCGATCGAGGCTACCGCGTTGGCGATCATCCAGGACGGTCTCGATCACGGCGTCAGCGACATCGCGATCATGCGCGCGACCCGCCTGATCCAGGGCTATGAGCGATTGTTCTGGGACACCATGGCGCGTATCGCCGCGCAGCACAGTTAACGACAGCCGGGGAGACTATGGTCGACAGTCACAAAGGCGGGTGCGTGTGCGGGCGGGTCCGTTACAAGGCCAGCGGCGAACCGCAACGGGTCAGCCTGTGCAGCTGCACATGGTGCCAGAAGCGCACCGGAAGCGCGCTGGGCATCTCCGTCTACTTCCTGAAACAGAATGTCGAGATCGACGAGAGCCTGCTTGGCATCCATCGCCTGACATCCGATGCCGGGCGCTGGCTCGAACAGGGCTTTTGCACCGCATGCGGCACGGCGCTGACCTGGACGCTGGAGTTCCGGCCAGACTATCGCGGATTGGCCGGCGGCACATTCGATCAACCGACGTTCTGGTACAAACCGGAGCGCTACGTCTTCACACGCTCGAAACCGGATTGGCTCACTGTCACCGCGAACATCGGAACCTGCGAGGCGATGCCGGAATGATGTGATCAGTTTGTTCGCCTCGCCTGCGTGTCGGGGCCAATCAGCACGACGGCGAGCGCGCCGATGACGCAGGCTAGCGCGACAATCTCCCGCCACGTTACGGGCTCACCCAGGATCAAGGCGCCGCTGACGACGCCGATGACCGGTATAAGCAGACTGCTGATCGCCGCGACACCGGCCGGCAACAGGGTCACGATCTTGGCCCAGGCGTAGTTGCCGATCAGCGCGCCGGCGAAGATCTGATAGGCGATCGTGAACCAGGACCACGCCGTGTAGTCGAAATCCGGTGCCTCCACGATCAAGGCGACCGCGGTGATCGGCACGCTGAGAACGAGAAACTGCCAGCCGACGATAACCGGCACCGGGATGCGCCAGGGCGCACGCTTGAAGAGCACGGTGCCGAGGCCCCAGGTCACGGCAGCGCACAGCATGTAAATGGCGCCAAGCGGCGATTCGCCGATCGCCGGCAGGTCGCCGCCGATCAGGACGATCATACCGGCAAGCCCGGTGGCCAGACCCACGACGCGCCGCCAGGTGATGGGCTCATCGAGCAGGAGCCGCGCGAAGATAACGGCCCATAGCGGCATGGTGTAAGCGACGATCGCGGCGCGGCCCGACGCCATGTGCTCCAGGCCCAGAGCGGAGAACACCATCCAACCGCCGATCGAGACCGGCGCGATCATGCAGATCAGGCGGAACTGATCGCGCGGCACGGTGATACGCTGGCCGTTCACATAGGCCGCCGCCAAAAGCACCATGCCGCCGAAGACGGTTGTGAAGGCGCGGAAGGTCCAGGGCTCGACGCCCAGAACACCGACGCGCATCACCGGCCAGTTGAGCCCCCAGACCACGGTCAGGGCGGCCAGCAGCGTGAAGGCTAGGCGGCGGTCGTCCATCGGGTCAGACGGCGGCCAGTGCGTTCTCCAATTCGCGGATCAGATCGTCGCCGTCCTCGACGCCGACCGAGAGACGGACGAGGCTATCTGAAATGCCGATCTCCTCGCGGATCTCCTTCGGGATCGAGGCATGTGTCATGATCGCCGGATGCTCGATCAGGCTTTCGACGCCGCCCAGGCTCTCGGCTAGCGCGAAGAGGTCGCAGCGCTCCAGGAACCGCCGCGTGCCGTCCAGGTCGGCGTCCAGCACCGCCGTCACCATGCCGCCATAGCCATGCATCTGGCGGCTGGCCAAGTCGTGCTGTGGGTGGTTCTCAAGGCCGGGATAATAGACGCGCGCGACCTTTGGGTGCCTGTCGAGCCAGGTGGCGATGGCCGCGGCATTTTCGCAGTGGCGTTCCATGCGCAGCGCCAGTGTCTTCAAGCCGCGCATGGCGAGGAAACTGTCGAACGGCCCGGCGACGCCGCCGACCGCGTTCTGCAGATAAGCCAGGCTATCGGCGAGCTCGGCATCGTCACCGACAATGACCATGCCGCCGACCATGTCGGAGTGGCCGTTGAGATACTTGGTGACCGAATGCACGACCAGATGGAAGCCGAACTCCAAGGGGCGCTGCACCCACGGCGTGGCAAATGTGTTGTCCGCGACGGCGAGCAAGTTGTGCCGCCTGGCGACCCGCGCGATCATGTCCAGATCGATTACGGTCAAAAGCGGATTGGTCGGCGTTTCGATCCAGATCATCCGTGTCTCCGGTCGGATCGCCGCCTCGATCGCCGCTTCGTCGGTCATGTCCAGGAAGGTGAAATCCAGGTTGGCGCTCTTCTTGCGCACGTTCTCGAACAGCCGGTAGGTGCCGCCGTAGAGGTCGTTGCCGGCCAGCACATGGCTGCCGCTTTCCATCAGCTCCAAGACCGTCGCCGAGCCGGCGAGACCGGAGGCGAACGCGAAGGCTCTGTTGCCGCTTTCGAGATCGGCGACGCAGTCCTCGAATGCCATGCGCGTCGGATTCTGCGAGCGCGAGTACTCGTAGCCCTTGTGGACGCCAGGACTGTCCTGCACATAGGTCGAGGTCGCGTAGATCGGCGTCATGATGGCGCCGGTGGTCGGATCGGGCCGCTGGCCGGCGTGGATCGCCCGGGTCGAAAAGCCGGGCCGGTTGGACTGCTGTCGATCGGTCATGACGGGAACGTTCCCCTCGTGCGAGGCTGTGGCATGATGCGCGCGAAACTCTGAGTGGGCGGGAGGTATCAGGATTCGCGCCCACCATACAAGTGTCGAGGGGGCTCAGACCATGGTCGATGACGATCTCTGTTATCTAACGGCAAGCGAGGCAGTCGGCCTGTTCAAGGCGAGGAAAGTGTCGCCGGTCGAGCTGCTGGAGGCCGTCGTCGCGCGAGGCGAGGCCATCCGCGAAACCATCAACCCCTTCGCCGATACCTACTATGACGAAGCGCGGCAGCGCGCCCGCAAAGCCGAAGAAAAGTACGCCAAGACCGACGGCCGGCCGCGACGCCTGGAAGGCGTGCCGCTTGCCGTCAAGGACACCTCCGCCATACGCGGCAAGCGCGCGACCATGGGCTCGATGATCTATAAGGACGCGATCGCCGAGCGCACCGACCCCGATATCGAACGGCTGATCCGTTCCGGCGCGAACATCTTCACGCGCACCACCTGTCCGGAGTTCGGCTGGCTCTATACGACGCAGTCGCGGATGTGGGGTGTCACGCGGAACCCTTGGCGACCCGACGCCTCACCAGGTGGCTCGTCGGGCGGTTCGGCGGCCGCACTCGCCGCCGGTGCGACCATCCTGGCTACCGGCGGTGACAGCACCGGCTCCATCCGTCAGCCGGCCAGCCAGTGCGGCGTCGTCGGCTATCAGGCGCCGTTCGGCCGCATTCCCATGGTGGGCGAGGCCAGCTTCTCAAGCTACCTGCATCACGGTCCGATGACGCGCACGGTGGCCGACGCGGCGGTGATGGCCAGCATCATGTCCGGTCCCCATCCGCTGGATCACAACAGCCTGCATCGCAAGGTGACGATCCCCGCCGACCTCAAGGGGATCGAGGGGATGAAGATCGCGTACTCCATCGACCTCGGTCACTACGAGGTCATCGACGACGTCAGGCGCGCGACGCTTGAGTCGCTCGATGCGTTGCGCGATGCCGGTGCAGAAGTAACGGAGATCCCGGTCGATTGGGCGGGCGAGGTCATCCGCCTGGGTCACGGATCCCAGGAGTTTCTGTTCGCGCCCGGCATCAGCGACGCTGTGCGCAATCATGGCGACATCGTCAGCGACTACGTGCCGCAACTGGAAGAAACGGCATTGAGCTTCGATGCGGACGACTATCGGCGCTCGCTGAGCCTGGCCGCGCAGGTCTGGGACCAGCATCTGGGTCCCATGTTGCGCGATCACGATGTCTTCATCACACCGACGGTGTCGTGCCCGGACATTCCGGCCGACGGTTGGCAGAAGGACACGATCACGGTCAACGGCAAGACGTTGACCGACACGGATACGGCCATGACAGTCCTGTGGAACATGTTCGGCCGCTGTCCGGTGCTCGCCGTGCCGTCGGGCATGACGGTAACGGGCCTGCCGACCGGACTTCAGGTCATCGGCCGGGTCGAGGACGACGTCACCGTGTTCCGCGTTGCCGCCGCACTGGAAGAACGCCGGCCCTGGCTCGACCGACCCGAACGCCGGCCGAACCTCGCAATCTAGATCGGCCTTACCTGTGGGAACGTCTCGCAGGTGATCGGCCCGCCTTCGACCAGGTTTTCGCCGCGATAGGACGGGTCGGACTCCTGGGGCATGTCGAAGTACGTGACATCGTCACCCGCCCAGTTGGTCGACAGTGCCGCACGCCGGCGATCCAGCGTGTTGCCGGGCGCGCAGTGGAACATGCGGGAATTCCAGACCAGTGTGTCGCCCGGCTCCAACGCGCAGGCGACGATGTCGGCGTCGGGGTCGTTGTCGAGATCCGGCGGCAGCGGCCGTTCGGCCATGCTGCCGGCATACTCCCGGTCCGGCGCGAAGTGCACGGCACGATGGATCGTGTTCCGCAGGTGCGATCCCTTAGCGAAACGCAGCGCCGTTTCCAGAGGAATGGGATCAAGCGCCGTCCAACAGTTGATGATCTTGTTGCCGTGCAGGGGATAGTATGAGTGGTCCTGGTGCCACGGCGTGACGGCGCTGGCGCAACCCGGCGACTTCAGCAGAATGAAGTCGTAGTAGAAATTGAGCCTGCTGGTTTCGAGCAGGCGCCAGTAGAGGTCGGGCGCGTGGGAGTCGAAGACGAAACGCCGGAATGCCTCGACCCGCTTCCACATCAGGCTGTCGTAATAGAAGAAGCCCGGCTCGTCATCGTGCCGGACGGTCGCGGAGCTCGCACTTTGCTCATCGATCGCGTCGTCGACGGCGGACTCGATCACGTCCAGCCAGTCACGCCCGAACGCGCCGCGCAGACAGATGACGCCATCTCGCTTGTAAGCCTCGATCGCCTCGTCACCGGGATCGTCCAAGGCAGGCGGCGTGAAACTTGCAATGTTGCCCAACGCGCGTCCTGAGTTCGCTATTGTCTCAGACATGATCGTCTCCTTCGATCGCCCCGTGTCTTAAGCCGTCGACAGTCCGCGCCTTAAGTGATTCAGCAGGTCGATGCGTGTGATGACACCCAGGAACGCATCGTTCTCGTCGACAACGATCGCCGTGAGGTCGCGGCGAAAGATCGGCATCAGGCTCTTGATCCCCGCCTTGACCGGAATGGTCTCAATCTCGGCGGTCATCGCCGATCCGACCGTGTCGGTAAACGTCTCGTGGTCGTGATGCACGGCCCACAGAATGTCGGACTCATCGATGATGCCGACTGGCTTGTCGTCCTCCAAAACGGGTATCTGGCTGATGTCGTAGAGCTTCATGCGGGCCAGCGCCGTGGCCAGCGTGTCGTCCGGTTTGACCGTAATGGCGGCGCGCTCGGAATAGAGTCGGGCGATAACATCGCGTAGATCGCCGTAGGTTTCGCGTTCGATGAATCCCTGATCGATCATCCAATAATCGTTGTAGACCTTGGAGAGATACTTGTTGCCGCTGTCGCAGACGAAACTCACGACACTCTTCGGTGTTTTCTGAGCGCGGCAATAGGCGAGCGCGCCGGCAATCAAGGTGCCGGACGACGAGCCCGCCAACAGGCCCTCGTTCTTCAGCAATTCGCGCGCGGTCAAAAACGCGTCCTTGTCGGAGACGGTAACGGCCGTCGCGGCGAGTGAGAGATCACTGACCGGCGGGATGAAATCCTCGCCGATACCTTCAACAAGCCACGAGCCGAGCTCGCCCATCTCGCCCGTGTTCACGTAGTCCGCCAGCACCGAACCTTCGGGGTCGGCAAGCACCATCTCGACATGGGGCGCGACCCGTTGGAAAAAACGACCGAGGCCGGTGATCGTGCCGCCCGAACCGACACCGCACACGACCGCGTCGACCTGGTGGTTCATCTGCGCCCAG
>JBCCIS010000039.1 GCA_039028155.1 Pseudomonadota bacterium | reverse complement strand
CACGGGGCCGGCTGCGGTCACCGACACGGTGGACATGCCGCGTGCGTCACGCTGACAGCGTGGCGGCTGCTTCGACCGGCGAACCGCGCGCGCTGACGCTAGTCGCTGCTCTCGGTCGATCGTTTCAGAATCATGCGCCCGGCCAGGGCGAACTCACCGGACTCCAGCATGGTCATCGCCATGGTGTCGTCGTCGATCAGCACGATCCGATGAAAGCCTATGTCGGGCGTGTCAGCAAAAAGAATGGTTTTGCTGTCCCAGTCAATGACGCCGACCAGTTTTTCCGTTGCGGTTTCGGTGAGGTCCTCGCCGTCGTGGCCGTGCACGCCCGACGGGTTTGTGTAGACCATGACAGCGGATAGGAGCGCACCTATCTGTTCGTCGATGTCGATACGCATCGTGTGACCGTCTCGCGCCACCTCCATGGGCGTGCCGTGCCAAAAGTGCAACTGCCCTTCGGTGGCGACCCAACTGCCGACCAGATCGGGCAGATCGGGCAGATCGTCCGCACGTACAGCGCTCACTGCAAAGTTGGTGGAGATGACTATTACGGTCAGCGCGCAGGTGCCCACGATCAACTGGCGGATAAATCTCATTGTCGACCTCATGCAGTTGGTGTTTCTGGAGCTGACTGCTCACGCGTTGTGCGTTACGCCGCCTCGGCTTCGGTCATTCCGCGGCACGACGCATCCAGCGATGACCTAGCTCCTTCTCAAAATCCCCTCTGCACTCTTAGTTTGCAGCACATGATTGGGTCGTGTCACGCGCTTGGGGTCAACCATGTACTTGCGACAGCGTGCCGCGGCCTGCGGTTGCATGCGATCGGACGAGACGATGCACCCACCCGGCTGATGGCCCAAAGGGCGGCCTTCGCCCGGCCGGGTGCGTCCGCCAACACGTTGGGCATGTCCCGCATGACATGAAACAGAAGACGGTCGCGGTGGGCTGGCGGGCCCGACGCCCCGACGCCGACCACGCCCGCAAGGAGGTGATCCACGGCGTGGGCTACGTGGGAGGATGCAGGATGCGACGTCCTAGACAATCACGGCAGGGGCTTGCTCGTGGTCCCTGGCCGCCATGGCTTTCAGCGTGACTCGGTCGACCTTCCCGGTGGCGTTGAATGGCATCTCGTCGAGCACGACAACCACTTCCGGTGCTTTGTAGCCGATACGCGCGCGGGCGAAGTCAATCAACTCTTGCTCCTTAAACGTCTCCACATCGTCTTTCAGGGTTACGTAGGCGCGAACGTTCTCGCCGTGCACCAAGTCATCCACGCCGACAACGCCGGCCAGTTCGACAGTCTCATGCTCCAGAAGGACTTCTTCGATCTCCTGCGGCGAAATGTTCGAGCCGTCGTGAATGATGATCTGCGACTTGCGGCCAGCGAACCAGTAATAGCCGTCGTCGTCGACGTACATCACGTCACCAGTATCCAACCAGCCGTCGACGAGTGTCGTCGCCGTGGCCTCAGGGTTTCCCCAGTAGCCGATCATGTTGGCGGGCGAACGCACGAAAAGCCGCCCCTTTTCGCCACTCGGCACCTCAATGCCATCGTCGTCGCGAATTGACAGCTCAAAGCCCGCACAAGGGAGGCCGACCGAACCGTCACGACGCTTCTTTCCGTAGCAGAGCGTAGCAAAACCAATCTCGGTCATGGCGTAATTGGTGGAGATCTTCAACCCCGTTAGCGCACCGACCTCATCCTCAAGGACGTGCGACACCTTGTCGCCGCCGCTCAGGCACATGCGAAGCGATGTAAAGTCCTCAGGCTTGGCGTCATGGTCGCGTATCAGGCGGAACAGAAACGCCGGCAACATGCCCAATATCGTCGGGCGTGTCTCGCGAAGTAGCCGCAAGAGTTCCTCGTCTACGTAGGTTCGCGCAATATCGACGCGCGCCCCGGCCGCGAGTGCGGCCAACCCGAACCCGATCCCGCCCATGTGCGATATTGACAGGCCGGGCAACATGATGTCGTCGGGTGTGAGATGGAAACTGACGACCGTGCTGGCCAGGACATTACCGATCGTCTTGTGGGTATGGGTGACCCCCTTCGGATTGCCGGTACTGCCCGACGTAAAAAGTACAAACGCCGGCAAATCCGGCGCGGGCGTCGGCAGGTCCGGCATAGCGGAATCTGGGTCCATCAGGGTATCGAACGTCAGGCCGCCTGATGCGGGCTGACCGGGGTCGTCGTACCAAATGATACCCTTCGGCAAATGCTCCGCCAGTTCGCTCGCGGCGACGTCACCGGCACGTTCCCGGTGAACCAGAATCACGGACGCTTCACTGACGCGAAGGGCGTGATCCACCTCCGGTGGCATGTAGCGATAGTTGAGGGGTGTGGCGACAAGGCCCGCCTTCAGGCAGGCTAGATAGTGAACCACCAAGACGACACGGTTGGGCATCAAGGATGCGACCCGATCGCCAGGTCTCAACCCAAGCCCCAGGTAGTTGCCGGCAAGTCGACGGGCCGCCACGTCCAGCTCGCGCCAAGTCCACCGGACCTCTGTTGAAACCAGAGCCGGTTCGTCAGGTTTGAGTTGCAGACCGATCTCCAGAATATCACTGACAACGACCCGCCTATCGAGCGAGGGCCCGGAATGCGGCATGTTTCCCCCCTTTATGAACCGCCGGCCTAACGGGACACTATCACGGCTCATTGTCGCGCCGCAGCCCGGCTCAGCGTGATATGACGATAGAAAGGCCTATCCGGGCATACTCGCTCGTTGTTGATGGCCCATCTGATCCAGGCAATCCGCATGCCGCCATTGGGGGAAACATGAAGCCGATAAAGGGCGTCTACCTGAGCGATACCCTTGACTTGAACGCCTACTACTCGGACGCCTTCGCGCCCTATGACGGCGACGTCTTGATGCACGACCCATCGGAGATTGAGGCCACAGGTGACATCGAGTTTGCCCTGTGCTGGGAACCTGCCGACGACGCTTTCAACGCCTATCCCGCGCTCAAGCTGGTTTCGTCAATTGCCGCGGGCGTCCACAACATCCTGCGATGCTCCAGTCTGCCAGAGACGGTATTGGTCACACGCGTCCGCGACCCCCAACAAGCCAGAGACATGGCGGCTTTTGCCGTAAGGCAGGTTGTTGACGTGCACCGCCGTATGGCCGAGCTCACCCAGCAGGAAGCCGCACGGGTCTGGAAACGGATGCCATATGCGTCGACACAAAGCTACCGCATCGCGGTTCTGGGCTATGGGCTCATGGGGCATGCGGTTTCGGATACTCTGTCAAACCTTGGTTACCATGTGGTTGCGTACGCCAAGAACACGCGCAGCCCCACCGGATCGGTCCGGGTCTTTTCTGAGAGGGAAGGTGTGCTGGTCGCGGTTCGTGACGCGAATGTCGTCATCGATCTGATGCCGGCGACCGACGACACCAACGGGCTTTTGAATGCCACCCTGTTTTCCGCTCTCGCGGACAGCGCGACGCTGATCCAACTGGGCCGCGGACCGCACTTGGTGGAAGACGATCTCTTGGCGGCCCTCGAATCAGGCAAGATCGGCCATGCTGCGCTTGATGTTTTTGCAACGGAGCCACTGCCGAAGGACCATATCTTCTGGTCTCATCCAAAAATCTCCGTCACCCCGCACATCGCCGCTGAGTCGCGCAAAGACAACGTCGCGCGACTGGTGGTCGACGACATCCGCAGCGTATGGAGCGGCGCGCATCCCGTCGGGCTCATCGACCGGTCCCGCGGTTACTAAACCCTCGGGCACTGTCACCGCGGCCAAGGATCCATGGTGCTTAACGTGATGATTCCGGTCCCCGTCGAATGACCGCATTGAGTCGTCAATCGTGGGCCACTGCGGGCCCAATCCACGCTGACGTTCCGACATGGGCAGGCGATATCACGCCACCTGGTTCGTGCGGTTCAGGCGCAATGCGGCCTGCCGCGACGTCATCCCAATGCCGCGATCACCTCTCGCGCCGCGCGTTCGCCGCTGTCCCAGGCGCCGCCGCAGGTCGCGTAATAGGCACCGGCTGCTGCTTCGCCGGCCCAGAACAAGCGATCATCAAGCGGGCGGGCCAGTTCGGCACGTGCACCATGGGCGCCAGGCCGCAGCGCCGCATAGGCGCCCAGCGTCAGCGGATCGCTCGCCCAGTGGGTCAGCGTACCTTTGACAAAACTATCACGCGCCTTGCTGCCGACCATGGTTTCGACCTCGCCGAGCGCAAAGTCGACGGCGGCATCAGTACCTGCCTCCGACATATCCCAGGCGAAATCGCCACCCATGAACCCGATCATGAGGTTCTGATCGAACGGCCAGGTCAGGAAGAAGCTGGCCTCGGCCGGTACTTCCTCGGGCACGAGGTAGGTCAGCCACTCGTTGGGGCGGAAGCCGAGACGCGAACCCTCGAACTGCAGCGCGACTTTGGCCAGAAGACCCATCGGCAGGTCGGCGATGGCCTGTTGTTTGGCGGCCGGCAGGGCGGGGTCGAAATCGATGGAGCCGGCATTCAACACGCCGGTGGAGACGGTGACGATGCAGGCCTTCGCGCGAATGTCGCCGGAGGGCGTGGTGACCGTTACGCCATCGCTACCCCACGCGATCTTGGTGGCGGGTGTCGAGAGCATGACCGGGACATCGGCGCCCAGGCGCGAGACCAATGTGCCAAAACCCTGCTTGATCAGATAGGTCGTTCCGGCATCCGCGCCCGACCACCAATCGAGTGTCGACATCTCGTCCATGTCGACGCTCATTCCCATCGCGATCCAGGATTGGGAGGTCACCGAGAACGGCATCTTGGGCATCACCGTCGAGGCGGCGACATCCTGTCCGCTGCGGCCGGCATCAGAGATGGCGCCGACCACCGCATCGTATGCGTCCCCGTACTGGCCATACTCGGTATCGTTCGCCTCACGATCGCCGACATAGAGTGCTTCATCGGCGCCGGAGTGTGGCTGAACGTCGAACCCGTAGGACTCGGCTGCTTCAAGGAACATGTCGACCTTCGCGGTCTGGATCCACGAACAGCCATGGTCGAAGGGTACGCCGAAGGTCTCCGATTCCGTCCAGGCCCGGCCGCCAATGCGGTCGTTGGCCTCCAGCACCACGACCGACCGGCCGTCTGCGATAAGCCTCTTGGCCGCGGCGATCCCGGCGGATCCAGCGCCAATCACAACGACATCAGGCTCGGACGTGACCTGTGCTCGCGCCACAGCCGGCAAGGCTATCGCCGCGAGGGAGGACGACAACAACATGCGTCGGGACAGGTTCGAGAATGGGTTGCCTGGTGTCATCGGTGAGCCTCCTTCGCCGGTCCGCACGGGCCAAGCCCCGTAATTCTACACCGTAGAAATAGTCTCATTCAGGTGTGATTTCAACCCTCATACGCCACATGGGCTCTCGCGAATGTCTGATGCGGGCGTCCCGGCATCGATCGTGTCATGGCGGCGGGAAGGGTGCCGTACTTGCCCTTAAGGCCGCAGTTAGGTCTTGTCGGCACCAGGGGACCGCGCTCATAGTTCTTGTTCTACAGGGCGCCTTAGCCAATGGGGGTTCGCAGTCCCATGCTTATCGTGTCGTCTGTTAAGCGAATCATCGTCGTCCTGGTCGCTGTTTTGCTCGCTGGCTGTGGCCAGGAGATTTTGGTCTTCGATGGCACGCGTTATACGCCAGAAGATTCGACCGATGGACCGATACCCGGCGATCCCGATGGCGACCAAATCATTCTGACCGAATGCTCGCCTGATCCGGAGATCACCTTTTTCCCGACAACGCTGACTGAACCAACGCTCGGTCTTGAAATCCGAAAGCGCTGCCAAGCGTTCTTCGAGGTGGTGCCGCACGACTTTGCCAACACAAGTTCGCAAGTCTATCGCATCAGCTGGCTTGGGCAGGGAGACGAAGCAATCATAACACCCATCTTCGCGGGGACGACCGATAACTCGGATGCTACGATTGAGTTTATTGCGGGTTTCCATTTCGCGTATTGGCCGCCTGGACATAACGCGCCGGAAGCCTTTGCAAGCATGGATGGCTTGGGTGCTGCACACAGAATCACCATCACGGTTCCAAGGGTATCAGGGCGCGTCGAAGTGCGCGCTGAGAGTTTTGATGAAGGAGAGCTTCAGAACGACGCCGTTGAGTTTGAGATGGTTAAACCCAACAACGCACTGAACCTGGCGGGACTCCTGATCCTCGTTCCGTCTGGGTCAAACAGGCCTTACGTCATTGCCGACGTCTTTGTGACCATCGACAGCATCTAGCCCGCGGTACCGTTGGGAGATTGACAAGTGGGACCCAGGTTAGGTCGCCATTGCCTGCCGCCCAGCAACGGGGCAGATTGCAGACAAGGGAGTGCGCAATGGCAAGAGTAAGGATCGCCAACGGTCTAATGTTGGACTACCTGGAATGCGGCGATCGCCAGGGTGCCGCTATTCTATTCGTTCACGGTTACCTCGACAGCTGGCGGGTTTGGGAGTCAAGCTTGCCGTTCTTGCCCCACAATCATCGTTTGGTCTTTGTGACGCAGCGCGGATTCGGTGACTCCGACAAACCCGAACAGGGCTATCGGCAGATTGATTTTGTCGAAGACATCAAGGCCTTCATGGACGCCGTCCAACTCGACCACGCCGTTATCGTCGGCCATTCGATGGGCGGGCTGATCGCCCATTACCTCGCACTCCTGTACCCAGAGCGGGTCGATGGCCTGATCCTTGTCGCCACCTCGGCAAGCGCAAGCGAACTAGTCGAGGACTGGAGTATCGGCGACCATGACGTCATGTCGCTGACGGATCCTATCGATCCGGACTTCGTCCGGCAGGCGCAATCCGAGGACGTTCGCGCACCCGTGCCGACCCATCGTCTCGAGGGTCAAATCTTTGAAGCTATGAAGGTTCCCGCTCGCGTGTGGGGCCAGTCCATGCAAGGCATGTTTGACGAAGACCATCGCGACCGGTTGGGGGACATTAACGTACCCGTACAAATCCTCTATCCCGAACTGGACATGTACTTCACACGCGACCAGCAAGATGAGCTCTTGGCCTTGTTGCCCAACGCATCGCTCAAGGTCTATCCCGGCGCT
Source organism: Pseudomonadota bacterium (assembly GCA_039028155.1). Classification (NCBI taxonomy): domain Bacteria; kingdom Pseudomonadati; phylum Pseudomonadota; species Pseudomonadota bacterium. Next base: position 40,035 of record JBCCIS010000039.1, on the reverse strand, counting down.
GGGCACGGCTTGCAATGGGAGTTCCCGGAAGAGTTTGGCGCAGATGTCTCGGCGTTTGCCAATGATCTGGCTCGCCGCATCGCGTAGCCTACTAGCTCGGTGCGATGAAGTAACCGCGCATGATTGCGTGCTGCAAACCGGAGGGCGGCCCCTTTGGATTCTCTCCGGTATCGACGCAGAGCTGCGCGGTCGGGGCCAGGACAAAGCCGCTGGTCATGGCTTCGCTGGTTCCACCTTCGCCCTCGTCATTCAAGAAGATCGTGGATTCGAACACACGCTCGCGTTCGTTCGGGTTCGCGAGGTTCTGTATGAAGACACGAAGGACAACCCGCGTACCGGCCTCCGCCGCGCCGTTGGGATGTCTGTACTGCCAATCGACATCGGTGACGACGAGCGACCTGTCCGGCGGCATTTGAAACGGCTGGAGGGCGCCGTTGCCATCCTGAAAGACGCGCCGGAATGTCGTGCCGGCTGTTGAGCCTGTGCACCCGGTATCCCCCGATGCCGACTCAATGACAACATGTGCATCCGAGGTCTGGCCGAGGTGGGTGCCCCCGGCACATCCGGCTAGTAGCAGGAATCCAAAGATCGACACAATGCGGGTCGTGGACATCACCAATTCCCCCGACGTCATCTGTCCCTCGGCTGAACGATTATCGGCCACGATCTACCTTGTGTCGAGAATTCGCCGAGGTTGACCGGTTGCCGCCTGAACATCGCCGTCACCCATCATCCAGATAGTCGTCACGGATGTCATACTGTTCATAGAGAACGTCGTAAAAGGCCGGGCCGTCGTCGTCGGCAGCATAGTCATTGGCCAGCTCTTCGCCTGTCTCGATGTCCCGTGTTGCGACCAGTGAATAGCGGTCGTCGTGAAGCGCCGCGGCCACCTCGTCAAGATAGCGGGGAGACCTGACATCGAGCGACACCCTTGCCGGGCCGGATTTGTTCGTGGCCAGGTTCGGTTGGCTTGAGTGGTTTATCAGGATGCCGTCATCGAGAGCTCTGATCAGGCAACCGGGAAACTCTTCAAAAGCGTGGACGTGCGTTAGCTCATAGATCACGTCCGCAGATGCCATCCCTTCGACCTTCGCCAAAAACGACGGCTCATCGTAGACGACAAAGACACCGGGACTGTGGCGCCAAACGACACTTCCCTTCTTGATCGGTTCACCAGCAAAGACACCAAGGCCCTTGTCCTCTGTCTTTTGGACGCTGTAGGAAAAGCGAAATCCAGTTTCCGTGTCGGGCATGTCAGACACTCCTGAGGTCGGGAGAACTCAACCGGCCTGGACACTGGTGTACCGTGACCCTTGGCCAGGGGACAGCGTTGAACGTTGCGGGCGGTCAGCAACCATGTTCGCCTTTCGCCATCAAGGCCGATGAGACACGCGCGTCTATCCCACCTTCATGGCGCTGTTGCACGTTAGACCATGACGCACGGCTAAAGCGCCCGCGTCATCAGCAGAATGTCACCGCCGTAGCGAATCTTCTCATGGGCGACGGCCGGTGCGCGCGCGCTTTCCTTATAGCCAAGCGATTGATAGAGCCGGACGGCGCCCCGGTTCTCGGCGAACACGTTGAGACTCATCTCCTTGAAGCCCTTGGTCTTCGCCGCCGCCTCGACCTCCGCCATCAGACGTTTGCCGACGCCGGCGCCTTGAAACTCAGGATAAACCGCCAAGGCCATGACGTAATAGCTGCCGTCAGCGTGCATGGCCATGAAGGGTGCGTAGACATAGAGGCGATCGTCGGGCGCAAGCGGATCGGGAGGGCCATCGCCCATCGCATCCATGGGAAAGGCGTGCACGGAGCCTAGAACGCTCTCGTCGTTTTCTGCGACCATGCAGTTCGAGAAGGCCGTTGTCGCACCGGACCGGGAGAACAGATGTTCGACAATGACGTTGGCGCTGCGGCCCGGGATGACACCATCGTAAACGGCTTCCACCAAACCACCCGACGCCTCCATGAGAGCGTGGGCCAAATGCGGGATGTCGGCAACTGCCGCGGGTCTGATTGAGGTGCTCATGGCGGTTGACTCTCACGTTGAAGAGATCGTGGCGGTCTCTCTACAGTGCGACTCTAGCGCGGCGCTGGATCGAGATCTAATGGGAAGCCCCGCCAGTTTCCTCGTCGCCACTTGACAGGTCAGCAAGCAGCCATCGCAGGCGGCTCCATTGAACAAGCGAGCGCACACCATATGTGTCGCCGCCTTGGCAGTACGAGAAGGCCGTTGAGACCATGGCGTCGCTTAGGCAACCCGCAACAACGCGCTGCCAGCCGGACAGTCGATGACAGCGCGCCTGGCGCGTAGTTAAATGCTTGAGCAACGAAACCGAGAAACAGTAACGGCAAGCAGGGGTAATCATGTCGGGAGCAGCAATCGCGCCGGCCGTGTCGACAGGCGCGAAGAGATTCGAAGGCAAGTCCGTCTTGGTGACGGGCGGCGCGGCAGGCATGGGCCTGGCAGCCGCGCGGATGTTCGCCGCGGAAGGCGGCCGCGTGGCCGTCCTCGACATACAGGATCAGGCCGGTCAGGCGTTTGTCGAGGAGGTCAAGCAGCTAGGCGGCGACGCGTTCTTTCACCAAGCCGATCTTTCCAAGCCGGCCGAGGTCGAGCGTGGCCTTGGCGCCGTGATCGAGGCGATGGGCGGCATCGATGTTCTCTTCAACCACGCCGGCAGCATCATCGTGAAGCCGTTTCATGAAACGACGGACGAGGATTACGACCGCTTGATGGATACAAACCTGCGCTCTGCCTTCGCGGTGACGCGTGGGGTCGTCCGGCACATGATGAACAACGGCGGCGGATCGATTGTGTGTACGGCGTCGATCGGCAGCGAGCGGGCGTTCGTCTTTGAATCGCTGTACTGCATGACAAAGGCGGCCGTGCTGATGCTCTCGAACTCGATCGCCGTCGAGTGCCGCGATTACGGCATTCGCTGCAATGCCGTCTGCCCGGGTTTCGTCAAAACGGCGCACGGGCTTCGCGAGATCGACGAACTGGACGGTCTCGGCCAGCAGTGGCAGGAGGCCGATCTGGCGGCGACCCAGGTTCGGATCTGCGAACCGGAGGAGGTCGCCGCGGCGGCGCTGTTCTTGGCGTCCGACGAGGCAAGTTTTATCAACGGTGCGTCGATCTATGTCGACAACGGATGGTTTGTGAAAGGGTGAGGGTGCAGGTCGCGCGTGGTGGTCAATGCGAGAGCCGGGAGCGTCGATCATATGCAATCTACCGAAAGCAGTGGTAAACGCAGGTGGGTGAAAGCATGACGTGGGATGAGGGTCATGGCGGTTTCACGCCGACCAGTTGGACCAATTGGGTCGGCAATCAACGGTGTGAGCCCGCCAAGATCGTTGAGGCGGGCGATGAGGACGCGATTGTCGCTGCGGTAAGACAAGCGGCCGACCATTCGCTTGCCGTAAGAACGCCTGGAACCGGGCACAGTTTCACGCCGAATGCGTTGAGCGATGGGATCCTGTTGAACACCCGTGGGCATAATGGGATCGTCGCGATCGAGCCAGAGGCCAAACGCGTCATCGCGAAGTCGCATACGACGATCGGTCAATTCGGTGAGCCTCTGTGGGCGTCCGGTCTCTCGTTGAAGAACCAGGGCGACATCGATACGCAGGCTATTGCCGGTGCGATCGCGACATCGACGCACGGCTCCGGCAAGGACTTTCAGAGCTTCTCTGGCGCGCTCAGGGCATGCCGCCTTGTCGACGGACGGGGCGAGGTTCGCACCCTGTCAGTCGAGAGTAACCCGGAGCTTTTCGGTGCGGTTCAGACGTCGCTCGGGATGCTGGGGATCATGACCGAGGTAACGGTGGAGGTCATGGACGCCTACCATCTTCACGAGCAGATCGTCTTCATGCCAGCGGGTGAAGTCATCGAACGATGGGACGACCTGATCCAGACCTACCGGCATTTTTCGTTCTTCTGGATGCCAACGGATGGTTCATCGGTTCTCTACGGCTTTCCCGAAGCCGAAGCCGACATGTGTATGGTCAAGCTCTATCAGGAGACCGATGAAGAGCCGGGCGCTAACGAGCTGCCGGACGGCGAGAGAACCGACCGGGCCTACCGGATCTATCCGCATGTGTTTGAACCGAACTTTCATGAACTCGAGTACTTCATGCCGGCTGAGGAATCCTTGGACGTCTTCCTCGCGCACCGCCGACTGATGCTCGACTCTCTGCCCGACAGTGTCTTTCCCATGGAGGTCCGCTTCGTCGCCCGTGACGACGCCTGGATCAGTCCGAACTACCAGCGCGACAGCCTGGTCATCTCCGTTTCCGGTAAGCCAGGGACCGACTACTGGCCCTATCTCAGGACGTGCGATCAACACCTCTTGGAACGCGGCGGACGGCCGCATTGGGGCAAGCTGCATTTCTCGACGGCCGAGCGCCTGTCGGAGAGCTTCCCGCGCTATGAAGACTTCAAACGGGTGCGCCGGGAGTTCGATCCGAAAGGGATCTTTCTGAACGACCACCTTCGGCCCCTGTTTGAATAGCGCCTTGATGTGAACGCGGCATCGTCCAAAGCGCCTCGCAAGCGCTTGTCGCGTCACAAGGCCACGGGTCTCTCCACAGACCTCAAGCGCCATGCTGACGTCGGTCTGACAGCCAAGGCTGCTATTGGGTTGCCGCTCTCGCGCGATGGAGCCCCGTCGTTGTGCAGCGCAGCAACAAGACTGGGCATTGATCCATGCTCGTCAAATGGTCTAGCGTGGCAAAAAAACAAAGGGGAGGACTGATCGATGTGTCAGATCTTTGCGGGGCAAGATCCCGAGGTCTATGAAAGTGAGACGCGTTCGCTGCGCCTGAACGGCCAGTGCACGTCCATTCGTCTGGAGACCGCTTACTGGGAAATGCTGGACGGCATCGCCGAGGCCGAGGGCTTCAGGACGCCGGCGTTCATTTCTAAGCTACACTCCGAAGTGCTTGAATTGCATGGCGAGGCGCGCAACTTCACATCGCTCCTGCGTTGTGTCTGCCTGCAGTTTCTCAGACGCGAGGCCGGGCTTCTGGATGGCCCATCCGTTGCCGCCGAGTAGTAGCAGCGTAGTATAGGAGTAACACCAAGTACGTGTTTCGCCGGCCATACTGAACACAGTATCAGGCGGGGCGGGCGAACCTTGGCTAAAGCAATCCATTCCATGATCCGCGTCTTGGACGAGGCGCGGTCGATTGAGTTCTACAAGACGGCCTTGGGACTGGACGTCGCCGATCGAATGGACTTCGACGGCTTCACGCTGGTCTATCTACGCAATGCCGACGCCGACTTCGAGGTCGAACTGACGGTCAACAAGGGCCGTGAGGAACCATACGACCTCGGTGATGGCTACGGGCACATCGCTTTTTGTGTCGACGATGTCGATGCCGAGCATGAGCGCATGATCGCAGCCGGCCTTTCTCCACGAAAACTGGTCGACTTCGCGCCGGGTGGCGACGTCATCGCCCGCTTTTTCTTCATTCAGGACCCCGATGGTTATGAGATCGAGGTCCTGCAACGTCACGGGCGCTATCGATGAATCGCCCCAACCAAAACTCTACGGAAAAGGGAGGAGAGCTATGAACCTGTCTCGACGTGTCGTGTTGCTGGGGACGGCATCGGCGGCGGTCATGACATCCGCGATTGCCGGCATCAAGGCGGAGGCGGCGATGCAAGTGGGGTCGGACGCAGAAAGCAAGACGGTCCTGTTGCGCATGGTCAGGGTGATGTATCCCCACGACAAGTTCAGCGATGCCCCTTATCTGCGCACGTGCGATGCGGTGATCGGGGCCGCCAACGGCAGCGTTGGTCAGGCGCTCATGTTCTCCGACGGCATACAGGATCTGAAGGCCTCAGGCTTCACCGACATGGACGATGCCGCCGCCCTGGCGCATCTGACGTCGATCGAGGGCACACCGTTCTTCCAGCTGGTTCGCGGCAACGCCGTTGTTGCGCTCTACAACGATGGCGAGGTCTGGGAAGCCCTCGGCTACGAGGGCGCCAGTTTCGACAAGGGTGGCTACATCAATCGCGGGTTTAACGACCTCGATTGGCTGCCCGAACCGCGAATCACAGAGGCCTGAGATAGGGGGATATCATGAGCACGATTGCACACGATGATGCCGTCGTCGTCATTGTCGGCTCCGGCGCCGGCGGCGGCACGATGGCCTATGAGTTGACCAAGGCCGGAATCCCCTGCGTTCTGCTTGAAGCCGGTCCGTTCCTGAAACCGGCGGACTACAAGAACGATGAATGGGAGGCTTTCGGCCAGATGGCGTGGCTCGATCCGCGCACGACCAGCGGATCGTGGCGGGTGTCGACGGATTTCTCCGGTTTGCCGGCCTGGCTGGTCAAGGCAGTCGGCGGCACGACGACCCATTGGGCCGGTGCCACGCCGCGCTTCCTTGGCTATGAGTTCGAGGCGCTGACGACCTATGGCGAGGTCGACGGGGCGACATTGATGGATTGGCCGATCTCGTTGTCGGATATGGAGCCGTACTACGACGCCGCTGAGAAGGCGATCGGGTCGACCCATGTGCACGGCCGGCCGCCGCTGCCGGCCAACAACAATTACAAGGTCTTCGCCAATGGCGCCGAGCAGGTTGGTTACACGCGCTATGCCACCGGGCCGTATGGCACGAACGCCGAGCCTTACGACGGCCGTCCGGGCTCGGTCCAGGACGGGTTCAATTTCCAGGGCGACAAGAATACCTCGAAATGGAGCACGGCCGTGCGCGAGATTCCGCGCGCGGTGGAGACCGGACTGTGCGATCTACGACCTGAATCCCATGTCGTCAGGATTACCCACGACGCCTCCGGCAGGGTCGACGCGGTGCTCTATGTCGACAAGGACGGCAACCTGAACCGTCAGGCGGCGAGGGCGGTGTGTGTCGCCGGTAACTCGATCGAGACGCCGCGTTTGCTGCTGCTCAGCGAGTCCAACATGTTCCCGAGCGGTCTGGCCAACGGCTCCGACCAGGTCGGGCGCAACTACATGCGCCACATGACCGGCTCGATGTACGCCTGGTTCGATCAGCCGGTGAAGATGTACCGCGGCGAGACCATGGCCGGCATCATCAAGGATGAGGTCCAGAATGACCCGTCCCGCGGCTTCGTCGGCGGGTACTACATGGAGACGCTGTCACTGGGCCCGCCGTTCCTGGCCAGCTTCATCGAACCTGGCATGTGGGGCCCGGACTTCACCAACATGATGGATCACTACTCCAGCATGGCGGGCATGTGGATTGTCGGTGAGGACATGCCGCAGGCGACCAACCGGATCACGCTGTCAGATACGGTGACCGATCAATGGGACCTGCCGGTCGCGAACGTCCACTTCGACGATCACCCCAACGATGTCGCCATGCGCAACTATGCCTACGAGAAGGCCGAGGCGCTCTATCAGGCGGTCGGCGCGGTCGGTACGCATCGCACGCCGCCCTATCCCTCAACCCACAATCTGGGCACCTGCCGGATGAGTGCGAACGCCGAGGACGGCGTGGTCAACAAGTGGGGTCAGGCGCACGAGGTGCCGAACCTCTTTATCTCCGACGGATCCGTCATGACCACCGGCGCGGCGGCCAACCCGACACTGACGATCGTCGCATTGGCCATCCGTCAGGCCGAATATCTGACGGGAGAGGTCAACAACGGCAACATCTAGTCTGCCATTGGAGTCGATATAGCAGGGCCGGTGTGGCTGTTGTGGCCACATCGGCCCGCTTTTTTGGCCGCGGCAACGGCGATCGGCCGCGACCGGGATCGCCGGGCGGATGCTACTTGTCGGTGCTGGTGGCGGGCGACTAGTGCTGACCCGACCGAGCGATTGTCAGGTCCTACCGCTGAATACGTCATCATTTGATCAGCTCATACGATGAATCGTTTGGTTGCACAGGGTGTACGGTGCGGCGTTTGCAAACGGGACACGCTTCGGTACTGTTTTCGACGTACTCTACCGCGTGATTGACGCCATCGCGGCGGCCACGCGTGCGCGACCGGGTTGGACGAGAGGTTTTGTTACGTGCGGGAAAGTCGTCATGGATGACATCGACTACAGTGAAAAGGTTCGGCTGGTCGCATCCTGGTTGCCCGAGGGATATGAGGACATCAGCCTGGCCGAGGCGGTGATCAAGGTAATGGCGCTTGAATCGCTGCGCGACGACATGAACGTCGGTATTGTTTTGAAGGGTCGCACGACCCTGACCACACGCAAGCAGATCAAGGCGATTTTCGACAGGCCCGACTTCCCCTCGGGCGCGGAGCGCAACCGCTAGGGTGCCGTTGCGACTGCAGGCCGGCACAACAAGACAGAGTATCCGTCGCCTACTTTTCTGCGAGTTTCCGGTGTTTTCTTCGCGTTTTCTTTGGGCGGAGTTAATCTGAAGTTTCGCGATGACTTGGTGATTGCCAAGATCTGCTGTAAAACAGACCACATGTCTCATGCTGGGAGGGGCGAAGATGTCCCAGTTGAAGACGTTCAAAGTGGTGTTGATCAAGCCGTCGCACTACGACGATGACGGCTATGTCATCCAGTGGCTCAAGTCCATCATTCCATCGAACACACTGGCGGCGCTCTATGGCGTCATCGGCGATTGCGCCGCGCGCAAGGTGCTGGGTGATGATGTCAGAATCGAAATCGACGCCTACGACGAAACCAACACCGTCATCCCAATCAAAAAGATTATTCGTTCTCTGGGAGCTTCTGATGGCGGTTTCGTCGGGCTGGTCGGCGTGCAGTCGAACCAGTTCCCGCGTGCCGTCGATCTGGCGCGTCAGTTTCGCGCCCACGACCTGACGGTCATCATCGGCGGGTTTCATGTCGCCGGCTGTCTGGCCATGTTGCCCGAAATGCCGCCCGAAATCGGCGAAGTCCAGGAGATGGGGGTTTCGCTCTATGCCGGCGAGACCGAAGGCCGGATGGACGAGGTGCTGCTTGACGTTTGGAACGGCATCGTCAAGCCGCTCTATCGCTATATGTCGGATCTGCCGGACATGGACGGTACGCCGGTGCCCTATCTGCCCGATGACTTGATCGCCAAAGCAGCCGGCAACTACACAAGCTTCGATTCGGGCCGCGGTTGTCCGTTCCAGTGTTCGTTCTGCACCATCATCAATGTTCAGGGCCGCAAGTCCCGTTACCGCTCGCCGGACGATATCGAGCAGATTATCCGGATCAACGAAGCCCAAGGCATTCGTCGCTACTTCATTACCGACGACAACTTCGCGCGGAACAAGAATTGGGAAGCGATCTTGGATCGCATGATCTATCTGCGCGAAGAGGAGAAGTTCCGGTTCAAGTTCATTATACAAGTCGACACGCTGTGCCATCGAACGCCCGGCTTCGTGGAGAAAGCGGCGCGCGCCGGTTGCAACCGCGTATTCATCGGGTTGGAGAACATCGACCCCGACGCGCTGATGTCGGCCAAGAAACGCCAGAACAAGATCTGGGAATACCGCGACATGATGCAGGCCTGGAAGCACGCGGGCGTCATCACCTATGCCGGATACATCCTGGGTTTTCCCGACGACACGCCGGAGAAGATCAAGCGCAACATCGAGATCATTCAGCGTGAACTGCCGCTTGACCTGATCGAGTTCTTTTATCTGACGCCGCTGCCCGGTTCGGAGGATCATCAGACCCTGCACCGCGACGGCGTGTGGATGGATCCCGATCTCAACAAATATGACCTGAACCACCGCGTCTCACATCACCCGGTCATGACCGACGAGGAATGGGACCGGATCTACCTTGACGCCTGGAAGCTCTACTACACGCCCAAACACTTCGCGACGGTGATACGACGGCAGGCGTCGCTGGGTTTGAAAACCAAGTCGCTCTTCCATGGCATGGGCGGTTTCTACGCGTCGATCATGTATGCGAATGTCCATCCCCTGGAGGCTGGTTTCTGGCGCCGCCGGGTGCGCAAACAACGCCGGCACGGTATGGCGCTGGAAAACCCGCTGATCTTCTATCCCAAACGAACGTGGATGGAGTTCTGGTCACACGCCAAGTTCCTGGCTCTTTATCTTCGGCTGAAGTGGATTCACGATCGTGTCGTTAGTGATCCATCCGTACGCGACTATTCGGATCTGGCGATGACACCGACGGCGGCGAACGAACGCGACGACCTCGACCTGATCCGGGTTTTCGAGGATCAGATTCCCGACACTTATGGCGCTCCGGTGAAACGAAAGAAAAAGGATAGCGCAGCAGAGGCCACAGCGGTCCCTGCCGAGTAAACCCTTCGCCTGTACAAGACATGGGCTGGGGGATGGGTCGGTCTGTGGTACCTTGGCCATCGCAAGCAGCATGGGTCGGGGTAGATATGGCAAGATCGTTCGTGACGCCGGCAAACAACATGCCGGTACAGGCGCCGCTCATTCCCGATCCTTTCGTGCCGTACCACTGCCCGGGCAACCGGTCGGTCTATGCGGTCTGCCGCGGCGATGAAGCGTCCCTGCGCGCTATTCTGGAACCCACGCCCTTCGACTTTGTCGACGATCGGTTTGTGGTGTCGGTTACCGATTTCAGCAACTGCGACAAGGTACCGTTCTTCGATGCGGCGATCGTGCTTCCCGTGCGCTACGGCGACATGGTGGGCGGTCACTATATCTTCGAGTATGAGGACGATGATCGTGCGATCGCCGCCGGTCGCGATCTGTGGGGATACCCGAAAAAGTACGCTGCGATCTCGTTGGAACGGCATGACGATCTGGTCCGCGGAACGGCGGTGCGCCACGGCGCCACCGTGATCGATATCGAGGTCCCACTTGAATACGGCGCCAAGGCGCCGGCCAAACCGACCGTCGTGCCGCACCTCAACATTCGCTCGGTGCCGGCGCCGGACGGGCCGGGAACGTCGTTGCGTCAGGTTATCGCCAGGGACACATCGCCCGACTTCGTGCTCTCCGAGGAACTCTTCGGCCGTGCCAAAGTCTCGCTCTACGCCATACCGGGTTGTCCCCTGGACATCTTTAAGCCGGTCCAGGTGTTGGGCGGCGGTTTCATCACCGGCGATTTCCACGCGACCGAAGAAAACGGCTGGGGCCGTGTCGTCGCAACGCTTTAAGAGTTAGCGCGAGAGCCGCCAGCTGGGTGACATCCACGACAAGTCAGATGGCATTGCTGCCCGCGTTGATCGCCCAGCCAGCTCTGCTGCAGTTGAGCGGCCAGGTTACGATGTCGATGCGATGGGAAGTTCCGCCTGCGGCCGCTCGCGCGACAAAACAATGATGCCACACATGGCGCCACAGTGTTCGCGCAACAGCGCCGAAAGATCGGCGATGGCGGCTTCCAGATCACCCGGGCCCAGGCTCTGGATCGTCACCACGGCCCGCGTCGTCTGTGGCGTCACCGGACTACGCGCGTCCTGGTACCAGTTCCAACGCCGGCACAGCACTTTCTCGTCATCGGCATAGACGATCTCACCCAGCTTCGGCGGGTCGTTCGTTTCGGGTTCTTGCCCGAGGGCGTAGAACGTATCGTTCTCGCGCGATGGTCGGAACGACAGGTCACCTGCTATCCGGTCCAGATCGTCGGCGCCGAGCGGAAACACGTGGGCAAGCGACACCGCGTTATAGGCATCGACAAAGGGATTGATGCCGGCGAGTGCGCCGTCGCGCGCGACCTTGCGCACCAGGCGCTCAACGGAACAACGGTAGCTTGTCTTTTTGATGCCGAAGTCCTTGTAGGCTTGGCGCCACACGGCGACACCGGGGATGTCCGGCATGGCGACGTCGCGAAACCGGGCGGCGGCGTCCGCCTCGACCGCTTTGATGTGGTCGTCGAGAACCGCTGGCCGGTGCTCGGGTATGGTGAGCCCGGTCGCCGTTACGAAAGCAATCTGCAAATCTGGGAAGCGGTCGGCGATGGCCGATATGTCTGCGCGCATGGTCGTCCCGATAAAACAGGTTGGCGCGCTTTCCTATCGTCATTCGCGGCGATGTCCAAGCCGTCGTCTACTCCTCTCCTGGCGAATTGGCAGCCTAGGCGAGAGGCTTCTCCATAACGAAATTGGCCAGCGTTTGGCCGCCGCGCGACACCTCCTGACGTTTCACGACGCTGTAGCCGTGTCTCTCGAAGACCGGCCGGGCAGTCAGGCTGGCTTCGGTGGTCATTTTTGAAAGACCGTGGGCTCTGGCCTCGTTCTCCGCATGGGCCAGAAGAGCGGAGGCAACGCCACGGCGTTGCCGGTCCTTGGCGACGAACAGCATCTCGACATGCCCGGTGGAGGTGAGTTCGGTGAAACCGGCGAGCGAACCGTCGATCTCCGCCAGATAGCAGGTGTTGGCAGCGATACGTTTGGCCCAGACCGTCTCGTCGATGATGTCGGGCGCCCATGCGCGCACCTGGTCTTCGGTGTAGTCGCCAAGGTTCACCGAGCGCACGGTGGTGCGGAACAGGTCGATCAACGCCGCGACGTCGCCGTCGAAGGGCCGGACTGTGAGCATGTTCGTGTCCACCGGTGTCATAACGGCCGGACGTTACCGGCACCTTGTCTTCGCGTCGACGAGAACGACAATTGGCCCCGCCGGCAACCGGCGAGGCCATGTCATCGATGCAGATCGGTACCGCTTATTGGGGGTGGGCGATACCGTGGGGGTTGTAGTCGGGATAGTCGGCGTGGCGCGAGATTTCGGCCGCGCCTTCGGAAAGGCCCGTCTTCAGGCCGGGCCAGTTCTCATGCGCGCTGGCAATCCGGTCATCGGCTTCCTCCACGAACGCATCTTTCGTGTCGACGTCCCAGTTCAGGTAGAGCTTGCCGTCCTGGATCGACCAACCGTCAATGACATCGACCTCGGCGATATAGTCATCCGACGCCGCATAGGAACACCAGCCGCCGTGCTGCGGCGCATAGGCCGCGGGGTCGGCAGTGAAGGTGTCGCGGTTTTCGGCGGAGGCAAAGTGCCAGGTCGCGCCTTCCCATTCTGCGGTGTAGGCGGCGTCACCCTTGGTCGCGGCGCCGGTCGTAAAATAGGCGACGGTATCGTAGCCGTCGATGGCGACACCTTCAGGCGTCGTGTTGATGTGCTGGTTGGATCCGGCTTGAGCCGTGGCAGCAAAGGCGATGACGGCCGCGGCAGCAAGCGCCGTGGTCGTGCCACGCGCCCAGTTCAAAACACCTAACATGTTATGCAGTTCCCAATGGCCTGAGTGAGTGTCAAGCCACCCGATCGCTTGATAGATAGGGGAATTGTGTGTGGCTTGTCATCACAAGGTGATGGCAGCTTCTCACGAATGCGCGAGGGAAAGCCGCCATGCGACCACGGCACTGGCGTTGATCCACGTCAACGCGCGCGATGGCGTCAGCAGTCAGGATCGGACCATGACGAAGGATCTCATCGCGCGATATGGCCGGCGCCTGCCGCGCTATACCAGTTACCCCACCGCGCCCCACTTCCATGATGGAATCGGCGGCGAGGTTTACGGCACCTGGCTCGATGCGTTGGCAGCCGATGAGCCGCTGTCCCTCTATCTGCATGTGCCGTTTTGCGACAGCCTGTGCTGGTATTGCGGCTGTCACACCAAGGTCGTCAACCGATACGCGCCGATCGCCGGCTACCTCGCCGATCTGATCGACGAGATTGCTCTGGTTGCCGACCGGCTGGGCACCCGCCATCCGGTCACACATATCCACCTGGGTGGTGGCTCGCCAACTGTGTTGCGGCCTGATGATCTGGAGCTGCTGGGTGACGTCCTGCGCGAGCGGTTCGAGATCAACGACGACGCGGAGATCGCCATCGAAGTCGATCCGCGCGGCCTGAGATCAGCGACTGTTGCCGCGTTGCGCGCCATCGGGATCAACCGGGTCAGTCTGGGCCTGCAAGACATCAACCCGACCGTGCAGATGGCTATCAACCGGTTTCAGCCGCCGGCGACCAACCGCGATGCCGTGACCATGGTCCGTGACGCCGGGATTAAGGACCTCAACCTCGATCTGATGTACGGCCTGCCGCGTCAAACGTTGGAATGCGTCCTGGCGACCGTCGATCACGCGCTTACCCTGAAGCCGGACCGTATCGCGTTGTTCGGCTACGCCCATGTTCCCACCATGAAGCGTCATCAGCGCCTGATCCCCAAAGCCGCCTTGCCGGACGCTGCCGCGCGTCTGCAGCAGTCTGAGGCAGCGGCGAGGCAGCTGGTCGACGCAGGGTTTGTGCGCATCGGCTTCGATCACTTCGCACGTCCCGAAGATCCCATGGCCCAGGCGGCGACGGGGCGGGGCCTGCAACGGAACTTCCAGGGCTACAGCACCGATGTGTCGGAGACCCTGCTTGGCTTTGGCGCGTCATCGATCGGAACATTGCGGCAGGGTTACGTCCAGAACGCCACGGATGTCGGGAGCTGGCGCGACAACGTGAGGCGCGGGGCACTGCCGACAGCGCGTGGTATCGCCTTGACACAAGACGACCGGCGGCGGCGCGCGATCATCAACGACCTGATGTGCCATCTCTCGACCACGCTTGTGTCAGGTGAGTTCGAGACGGAGCGACAGATGCTGGCGCAGTGCGAAGCAGATGGTCTCGTCCGCCTGAACGGCGACACGGTTTGTATCACCGAGCGTGGCCGCCCCTTGGTGCGCAACATCGCATCGGCCTTCGACGCCCATCTTAGCCAAACCGGTGCGCGACACGCCCAAGCCATCTAAGGAAGAGATAAATTCGTTCCGGGTCCAACTTGAATGGGCTTGGCCGACCGCGTATCCGTGTTTGCACCATTCCAGTCAGGGGGTTTGCAGCCATGGAACAACGCAGTATCAACGCGCCGGACGCACCCGGGGCAGCGGGCGGCTATGCCCAGGCGCGTGAGGTCTCCGGCGAGCGCCGCACGCTCTACATCAGCGGCCAAATCCCGGTGCGGGCCGACGGCACCACGCCGGACGATTTCGTCGAGCAGGCCCGCGTTGCCTGGACCAATGTCGAGGCGCAATTGCGCGCCGCAGGCATGAGCCTGGAGAACATTGTCAAACACACGACGTTCCTTGCTGACCGCCGATACCGAGACGATAATCGAACGGTCAGGAACGAGGTTCTCGGCGATCTGGATCCCGCACTCACCGTGATCATCACAGGCATCTTTGACGAAGCCTGGCTGTTGGAGATCGAGGCGGTCGCGGTCGCCTGAACAAGCAGGTTGTCGGCCAGATACCGGGCAGGCAGGTTGGCCTGCCATTTCAAAGGAAGGGTTGATGACGTTCTACCACGAAGGCATGCGCGAACTTCAGGACCGTTACGAGGGACGCGCCGTACCGGACAAGCTCGAAGAACACCGCTTGCGCACGGTTTTCAATGACGAGGACCGCGAGTTCATTGAGGCGTCACCGTTTTTCTTTCTCTCGACGGCCTCGCCGGACAGCGTCGACTGTTCGTTCAAGGGCGGCGAACCCGGTTTTGTGCGCGTGACCGGCGACAATACGCTGGCGTGGCCTGACTATGACGGCAACCGCATGTACCGCAGCCTCGGCAACATCATGCGGAACCCGCGTGTCGGCCTGCTGTTCATCCGCTTTGACGGTAAGCTCTACAACGCCGGGGCCCGCCTGCGCATCAACGGCCATGCCCAGATCGACGATTCGCCGGAGGCCATCGAGGGGCTGCCCGGCGCCAAGCGGCTGCTTCGTGTCACGGCCGAGCACATCTTTCCAAACTGTCCGCGCTACATTCCCAAGCTGGCGATCGAGGAACCGTCTGTCTATGCGCCGCGCGACGGTTATCAGCCGCCAGACCCCGACTGGAAGTCCAGACCGTACCTGAAGCCGATCTTTGACAAGGAGCGCGAGCGCTCCGACCGTGACGGACGGTAGCGGCCGTCGCCGAGGGGCGAGGAACTATGGCAACACCACACGCCGAACAGCTACGCGAAGAAGGCTACGCGATCGTACGCGGATTCGTGCCGCCCGATGAGATGGCCGCGATCGAGCGCGCGGTCGATGACGTCTATGCCCAGGGGATGAAACACCGCAAGACCTTCCGTCACGGCAACCTGATGTTCGAGCTGTTGAACGATCCGGACGCGGGGAAGAAGATCGTCCTGCAAGCCTATTGGTTCGCCTGGATCAACCGGATCCTGGAAGAGCAGCGTCGTCATCCGCGTTACTTGGAGGCGCTGGGACCTATGCTGGGGCGCGACATCAAACACATCTCGAACCAGATCCACTGGAAGCACCCGGGTGCCAAGTACACGTTCTACCGCTATCACCAGGACGTCCGCTTCCGCGAAAACAAGGCGGTCTATCTGGGCCTCGACGACCTGGAGTCATCGTGGATCACGACCGGCTTGGCGGTGAACGCGCAGGATGGCGCCAACGGCGCCTTGCAAGTGTTCCCCGGCAGCCACAAGCGCGGTTACCTGGGTTTGTCCGAAGGCGGCACGATCATGGCCGGCGAGACGCCCGAGCAGCACCTGATTGACGCCGGCCTGGATCCCGCCGACATGGTGCAGTGCAAACTGGAACCCGGCGACCTCGTGCTGTGGACGCTCTATACGGTCCACGGCTCACCGCCCAACACCTCGGACCGCGAGCGCAAGTTTATCCTGAACGGCTATGCCCGCGCGTCGGCGTCGCCGGAGCGTGGCGAATGGGCGTTTCGCGACGGCATCTCGACACCCTTGGGCGACGAACAGCAGATCTGCAAGTTCGAACGCCTGCGCGAGGAACCCGACCCCGTCTACATCGACGACACCTGGACCGACGAGGCGCGACAAGTCTGAGTCGAAAGCGTGCTCTAGTCACGGGATCTACAGCGAGAAGAGCCAATTCCTGAGCAAGCGGATCGGCGCCCTTTCTTGATCGCCGTTGCGACAAACAAAATAGAGCGCGCGGTCCAGCGACACGATCGTGTCATCCAGTCTGACGACGCGGCCGGCGTCCAAATCATCGCCCACAAGAACACGCCGCGCCAGGGCCGCGCCTTGACCATCGATTGCCGCGGTGATCATGACCGCTGAATCCCGATAACTAACTTCCGCGGTGGCGACCTCTGACGGGTCCAGTCCCGCCGCGACGGCCCATTTGTCCCAGGATGGACTGAATTGATCGTGAAGCAGCGGCAGGCGTGCGATCGCCGACGGCGTCATTGGTAGCGTTTCACTCGCGACCAGCGAAGGCGCGGCGACAACGATCTGATCTTCACCGAACAGGCGTTCGCAGTGCAGGCCTTGCCAATCGGGAACACCGAACCGAAGGGCGACGTCGACTTCGCTGCTATCGAGGTCAATTACCTCATCGTTGGTATCGAGAAACAGAGCAATGCCTGGGTGCTGTGCTCGAAAGGCGGGGAGCCGCGGCACCAACCACTTGATGGCGAGCGACGCCGACAAGGATATCGTGACCGTGCGACCATCGTGCGCGCGTTGGACGTTCCTCAGGCCGCTTTGAAGCGCGGAAAAGGCTTGCCGGGTCGCCCTGTGCAACTGCTCGCCCGCCTCGGTCACGTCCACCCCGCCGGGGTGTCGATGGAGCAGTTGAACGCCGAGATAGGTCTCGAGCTGCTTGATCTGCCGGCTGACGGCGCCATGGGTGACGCCCAGGGACTGAGCCGCTTTGCTGAGGCTCATATGCGTTGCGGCGGCGTCGAAGGCCTGCAGCGCGCGAAGGTGGCGAACATCCGACATCCTATGAGTTTTTCTGACAGTGGTGTTCCATAAACTCGATTTACGCTGCTGGATCTCCTGCTAACCTGTTGAGGCATATGTTCCATTTTCTCATAGGTGAGACAATGAAAAACGGTAAGCTGAGCACGAGCGATGTTGGTGACGCTGGGGACCAGCACGCTGGCCCGTCAGGCATCAAGGTCGCACTCATGACAGGCACCGGGCAGGGTATTGGTCGGGGTTGCGCCATCGAGATGGCGAAGGCCGGTTACACCGTCTCCCTCATGTCGCCTTCCCGGCGGAGTATGGAGCTCGCCGAAGATCTCGGCGGCATTGGCCGCAGTGGCTCGGTCCTCGACACCGACGATTTGCAGGCGATGGTCGATGAGACCATGAGCCGATACGGCCGCATCGATGCGGTCGTCAGCAACATGGGTCACGGCGGCGGTGTGCCGGAAGCCATCAAAACCGTCGGTTTCGATCCCGACTTCGACGGACCATTGCTCGAACTCACGGATGAGCTGTGGCACGAAAGCCTCGACATGTATGTGCTCAATGTCGTGAAGCTGGCTCGGATGGTCACGCCCATCATGATGGAGCAGGGTGGTGGCGCTTTCGTCAACATATCGTCGATGAACACGGTTGAGCCGCGCGCGCCTTACCCCATGAGCATGCTTCGTGCCACCCTGCACAGCTTCGCCAAGCTCTATGCGGATCGCTATGCCAGACACAACATCCGCATGAACAATCTGATGCCGGGGTTCTGCGAAAACGTGAACCTTTCCGAGTTCGCGCTGAAATCCATCCCGGCCCAGCGTCCCGCAACCTTTGAGGAGATTGGTCACGCCTGCGTCTTCCTGGCATCCGAGAATGCGAGCTATATCAACGGACAGAACATTCTCTCCGACGGGGGAATGAACCGTGGTGTTCGATGAGAGAGTTTGAGTGGAGGTAGTAAATGATCGTTCGATCTCTCGAGGACGTCGTTGGATCAGACAGAGACGTCGAAGGCCCTGGATGGAAAAGCCGGCGATTGCTGCTTGCTTCCGATGGTTTGGGATTCTCCCTCAATGACACGGTTGTTATTGAGGGAACCTCGCTCACCCTGGAATACAAACATCACCTGGAAGCCTGCTACTGCATCGAGGGGCAAGGCGAGATCACGGCACTCAGCGATGGCAGCACGCATCAACTGGAGCCCTTTACCGTTTATGCGCTCGATCAGAACGACCGCCACACGGTGCGCGCGACCAAGGGAGACATGCGGCTGGTGTGCGTGTTCAATCCACCCTTGACTGGCCGGGAAGTCCATCGTGAGGACGGAAGTTACGCACCGCCGCTGCGCGACCCATAAGCCGTGGTCGAAGCAGTTCGATCTAGCTCGCCTGCTCCAGAAGCCTGTCTGCAAGCGCGCGTTTCTGGTCCGCCGACATCTTCTTGATCTCGTTGTCGATCGTGCGCTGGTTGACCATCTGGTTCCACAGATCGAGCGCATCAAAGCCTAAAAGGCCGGCCTTTCCGATAAAGTTGCGGATGACCTCGTTGGTCGGCGCCATCAGCCAGCCCGCCTTGCCGTCGCGCAGGTAACGCTCCAGGCCGAGACCGGCTTTGTAGCCGGTGCCGCCGGCGGCGTGCAGCATCTTGTCGCCGACCTCGGAGACGTTCGCGGCGGCGAAATACTTGGCCTGCCAGCTCCAGGCGGCGGTATCGGCGCGGGGGCAGTTCGTGACATCCGCATGGATCGACCAATCGCAGCCGTTCGTGATGTCGTCCATCAGGCGGCAGACCTCATAGTTCAGCATCCGGCTGGTATTGGTCGCGATAATGGCTTCGCCGACATAGTCCTGAATGGTCGGGTAGTCGCAAACCCGCAAGCCCACATCGACATGCTTTTTGCGCGTCGTGTGTTTCTTCACGATATCGATCATCCCCAACGCGATGCCGTTCCAGCAGGCCGCCGTGCCGAACAGAAAGAAGGGGTCAGTCGCCTCCTCGTTTGATGCCGATCCGTCGCCGACCGGGCCGACCAGACGGTCGGCGGGTACACGCAGTTTGTCGATCTCGATCGGGCCGGACTGATTGCCCTTCAACCCCATGCCGTCCCAAGAGCCCGGGTGGGCGGTAATCTCGTCGCCCATGACGAGCCAGGTCGAGAAGTTGTCGTACTCGCCGTTGAAGTCGGGGCTGGTCGTCTGGGCGATGTACCAGTCGGCGAAACCGCCGGATGTCGTCCACGACGCTTTCTTGGAGATCCGCCAGCCGTCGCCGTCCTTTTCGGCTTTCGAAGAGATCAGGAACCAGACATGGCTGCCGGTCGCCGGGTCCGACAGCGACAGCGTGCCGACCAGGCAGTCGTTGTCGAGCCGGCGCATCAGACCCTGGATTGCCTGATTGTCGTGATGGCGCAGCATGGCGCCGGCGACCGCCGCACAGTGCATGACGTAACACATGGCGGTCGAGGCGCAGCCGTAGCGCGCGATGGTCTCAACCACCATGGCCGTCGCGACGTGGTTCTCGCCCAGCCCGCCGAGCGACTTCGGTACGTTGATGCCGAGCAGGCCGAGGCCGGCCAGTGCCTCGAAGTTCTTGCGTGGGAAGACGAAACCCTTGTCGCTCTCGATGGCATTGGCGCGCAGGGTGGTGCGGCACAGGTCGATAAGCTTGGCGCGCAGATCCTTCTGCGCATCGCTCAAGACCCAGTCTGGATCGAAATCCGATGTCAGGCCGCGATAGCCGTCATCGTCCCACATGTCATCGGCGCTCATGGTGTCTCCCCGGTTCACTCGGGTTGCCTTTGTAGAGGCTTGGTCACCACACGCAAGAGGCGTGGACTAATGGCGGAGGATGTGGGGCAGGCCCATGGCGACAATGCGGTAGAGCAAGCGCCGGTTGGCGGGGTTGTCGGCCGGCCCGATCGGCGCTGCGCAGTGGAGCGTCGCCGTGTTGTCCCAGAGCGCCAGGTCGCCGGCGCGGTACTTGTGGCGATAGACGAAACGCTCTTCGATCGCGTGCAGCTTCAGGCATCGCATCAGGTCGCTGGCTGCGTCGTAGCTCAGACCCTCCACCTCGGTCCATGTCCCGGCGGGTGAATAGAGCACGGTCTCGCCGGTCACGCTGTGCTCCCTAGCGATCGGGTGGCGGCCAGGCGGCGGTAGTTCTTTGGCCTGGTCGTCGGACATGGGATGAACGTCGTGCTCCCATTCCTCGCGTTCACCGCCGCCATAGCGATGCGCCGCCACGAGGCCAGCGATCTCAGCCCGCATGCCGTCATCCAAGGCGTCATAGGCGGCGACGAGATCGGCGAAATAGGTCTCACCGCCTTCCGCCGGCGCGTGTTCGCAGTAGAGCATGGTGACGGCATTGGGATCGGCTGAATAAGCGCGGTCGGTATGCCAGAACGCAGCGCCATTGCGGAACTCCGGTGTTTCCAGAGGGCCGCCGACATTGCCGACCGCCATGACGGCCGGATGACCGGGCTGGGCCATGTTGTCATACGGTTCCAGGAACAGCTCGCCCCAGTTGCTGGCGAACGCCTCATAGGCGTCGAAGTCCAGGTCCTGATCACGAAAGATCAGCAGACGTCGGCGATAGAGCGCGTCCGTCAACGTCCGCATGGCGTCGTAATCGAGAGGCTGACGCAGATCGAAGCCCGAAACAACGGCGCCCAGTGGTTCGTCGATGGTATCGATTTGCGGGTTGTTTCGCGTCATTGCTGGTTGTCCATGGTTCAACGATCTGCGGCGGCCGCCGGTGTCTCCACGTAGTCGCGAACAATCTGCTGCAATCGTGCGGTATGGGTCTCCATTTTAGGCGACAGGATGCCGGTGTCATAGATTCCGGCTTCCAGGTTCTGCTGCACGGTCTGACAGATGCCCAGATCCTCGCGCACAATCGTCTCGGCCCACGCGAAGGCATCGGCGCGGGCCTTGTCGTCCAGGCCACCATACCAGGCCCAACTGGTTGAGCGCAGGGCACCGGGGCCCACCGGGTCGATCCGCTCGGCCTTGAAGCCGGTTGGACCCAGGACGGCCTGGAAGCCGGGGACGCGGTAGAACCAGATACCGCCGCCGCCGCGCACGCCCGTGTCCAACCCGTGATAGCCGACGTGGAAGACAACGAGATGCCCGTTCTGATAAGACCTGATGGCGGTTTCCGTCTGGTCAACGATCTTGGTCAGGCGCTGGTGGACGAAAGGCAGGTGATAGCCTTCGACCGTGTTGTCGCAATAGGTCTTCCAGTTCGCCGGCCCGTCGACGACGAAGCTGCCGTGATAGTCGAGATCATCTGTTGTGGGGTATGGCGCGGCGAGGTCGGGAACATCGCCCAACCAGGTCGTGAGGTCCGGTGCGTCGTTGGAAAGGCAGACGAACACCAGGCCGGCCCACACCGCGACCCGGACCGGGAAGAGGCCGAACACGTCGCGCGAAAACCCGTCGGGATCGCCGAACTTCGGCGTCAGCTTCAGCGATCCATCGAGATCGTAGGTCCAGCCGTGATAGGGGCAACGGATGGCGCTGCACTGCCCGGTCTGGCCATCGGACAGCAGGGCGGCGGCGCGATGGCGGCAGACGTTGTGAAAACCGTTCAGGTGGCCGTCGGGGTGCCGCACCACGACCAGCGGCCAACCGGCCACCGTGTCGGCACGCCATGATCCAGGTTCGGCGACATCGTGCTCGGGCCCAAACAGAGCCCAGTTGTCGCGGAAGATGGTCTCTCGCTCGCGCTGCAGGATCGCCGGGTCTGTGTACCAGGCCGCTGGTAGTGTTCGTGTCATGGTGAAGACCTTGCAGGATAGCCATTCCCAGAGCAAGGTGCCGGCGGGTCCTCAGGAGACACTTCATGGCTTCGTCCAACAACTTTCAACCCGTCGATGCGACGATCACGCCGCGCTTCGGCGATATCCCAACGTTCATGCGCCTGCCTCACGTGAGGGACCCCAGCGAGGTCGATATCGCGCTGATCGGCGTGCCGTGGGATGGCGGTACGACGAACCGTGCGGGCGCGCGCCACGGCCCGCGCGAAATCCGCAACCAATCGAGTTTCGTGCGCAAGGTTCACCATGTCAGCCTTATTGCGCCCTATGACCTCGCGCGTATCGCCGACCTCGGTGATTGTCCGGTCAACCCGATCAACCTGGACGACACACTCGACAGGGTCGAGCGTTTCTACGGCAAGGTGCATGCGGCGGGTGCGGTGCCACTGTCGGCCGGCGGCGATCACCTGATGACCCTTCCGATCTTCCGCGCCATCGCCAAGGACCGGCCGATCGGCATGGTGCATGTCGACGCACACTCCGACACCAACGACCGGTACTTCGGCGAGAACCTCTATACCCACGGCACACCCTTCCGCCGTGCGGTCGAGGAGGGGCTTCTGGATCCCAAGCGCACGGTCCAGATCGGCATTCGCGGTTCGATCTACAGCCCCGATGACATGGCGTTTGCCGAAGAGAGCGGCATGCGTGTGATCTATATGGAGGAGTTTTGTGAACTCGGCGTCGCCGGGACGCTCGCCGAGGCGCGCCGCGTGGTCGGCGACGGGCCGACCTATATCAGCTTCGATGTCGACAGCCTTGATCCGGTCTTTGCACCGGGAACGGGCACGCCGGAGATCGGCGGCCTGACGACGCGCGAGGCCCAGCACCTGTTGCGCGGACTTCAGGGCCTCGACCTGATCGGCGGCGATGTTGTCGAGGTCGCTCCGCCATTTGATCCCAGCGGCAACACCGCGCTGGTCGGCGCCACCATGATGTTCGAGATCTTGTGCCTGTTGGCCGACTCCGTGGCGCAGCGTCGGGGATAAGCGGTCGTGGCGCCGCGCCGTCTGCCGACCCTGAGCGCGCTGCGCGCGTTTGAAGCGGCGGCGCGCCACGGCAGTTTCAAGCTTGCCGCCCACGAACTTGCCGTCACGCCGACATCGATCAGCCATCAGGTGAAGTCGTTGGAAGAGCAGCTTGGTCTTAAGCTCTTCGATCGGTTCAATCGCAGAGTCGAACTGACCCAGGCCGGCGAGCACTACGTCGCCACCCTGACACGGGCATTCGACGACATCGACGCGGCCACGCGTCAGTTGAAAGAGTTTGATGAGGGTGAGGAGGCCGGACAACGCCTTGTCATTGTCTCTAACCCCGGCTTTGTTGATTGTTGGTTGCGCGCGCGGTTGGCCGATTTTCAGTCCCGCCACCCCGGCTTGTGGCCGGAGATAATCCCGTCCGATTCAACCCGCGAAGAATTGGCCGGCGGTGCGCATATGGCCATTCACTACGGTCATCCGCTTAATGGCCTGCGTTGCGACCTCCTGACAAAGACGACGTTCTTTCCGGTTTGCAGTCCCAATCTCATGGCGGGACCGCATGCGCTGACATCGCTCGCCAACCTGCGTCACCACACCCTGCTGCATGAAGCCGCCCCACAGCATTGGGGTCGCTGGTTGAAGGAAGCCGGTGCGCCGGTTGGTATTGACTGGCGTGCCGGGCCGGTCTTCCACAGCTCCGTTCTTGCGATCGAGACTGCTGTGGCAGGGCAGGGCGTCGCGATGGCTGATGAACTCATCGCCGGCGATCATTTGGAGGCCGGCCGTCTGGTCAAGCCCTTTGGTCTAACCCTGGATGCGACGCAGGCTTGTTACCTCGTCGCGCCAAGAGGTGGCGATGTGCCGCAAGGCATTGCCGTGTTCCGCGGCTGGCTGGTCGATCAGATCCGCCAGTTCAAGCCCGTCATGAACGCCCTTGCCAAGAACGCACCCTGCTTTCGAGCTGTCAGCACCACCACCCCGCATGAATTGAACTCACCCGAGCGACTGCGATAAGCTCGTTTGTCGCGACGGGTCGTGAACCCTAGTGTTGGGCCAGCGGATGGGTCGCCGCGGTTCGTGTTGGAGTGTGTCATGCAAGAGAGTTTTGCCCTGCGGGCCGGTATCGCGCCTGAGCGATTGCGGGAACTGACCAAGAAGTCCGATTGGCGCGGCTGGTGTCAGCTTGCCAGTCACGCGCTCGCCATTGTCGCGACCGGCTGGCTGCTGTGGCTGACCTGGGGCACGTGGTGGGGCGTGCCGGTCTTCGTGGTCCACGGACTTTTGATCAACTACCTCTACGCACCCCAGCATGAAGCGAGCCACGAAACGGTCTTTCGCGCCCGGTGGATGAACGAGTGGCTGGGGCGTTTCACCGGCTTCGTCTTGATGTATCCGCGCGACTACGACCGCTGGCAACACATGGCCCATCACCGCAACACGCAAGACCCGGAGAAGGACTCAGAACTGCTGTCGGAAGGAATTGGCAGCGGGTTGTTCGGCTATCTCTTGGCGATCAGCGGTATCAGCCTGTGGATCGGGTTGGGCAAAACCATGATCCAGCACGCGCTTGGCAAGGCGCCTGCCAACAAGTCCGAGTATTACCTGACCGACCAGCAGAAACGGGCGGTGATTGCCGAGGCGCGCTGGCATCTTGCAGGTTATGCCGCCATCGCGATCGTTTCGGTCCTGTTGCAGACCTGGGCGGCCGTCATTCTTTGGGTGGCCCCGACCATGGCGATGGCGTGGTCGCATCAACTGCAGAACTATATCGAACACACAGGCCTGCCGACCGGTGGCAAGGACATCTGGACCAATACCCGCACGGTCAAGACCAACGCCTTCATGCGCTGGCTCTCGTGGGGCATGGTTTATCACGCCGCTCACCATACCTATCCGGCGGTCCCGTTCCACCGTCTGAAAGACCTGAACGACGCCTTGGTCGAAGCGCGCGGAGGTCCGTCGGCGACCGACAGTTATCTCGCGTTCCAGGTCAAGACGATCGGCGGGTTGGCGCGCGGCACAAAGGACGCTGACGCCTACGTTTAGCGACCGGGCGAACCTGAGCGGGCTTTTCGGCGCCCGATCGGTGTCTTCACGCAAAATCTGCTTGCTTTGCGAAGCGATCCATGTCGTTTGAGCGCCGGATTTCCTACTATGCCGGCGAAAGGACAATCGATTGTTACGCAGAGCGTTCTTGAAGTGCGCGGTGGTGCTGTTCGGCATTGCCGTATTGTCGTCCCCTACTACCGCGGAAGATATGGAAAACATGCTCTATCTCGATCTCAAGGATGGCCGCGTTGTCATCAAGCTGCGCCCTGATCTGGCGCCCAATCACGTTGAGCGGATCAAGGAACTGACCCGCCAGGGTTTCTACGATGGGATCGTGTTCCATCGCGTCATAGACGGCTTCATGGCCCAGACCGGCGATCCAACAGGCACTGGCATGGGCGGCTCCGGCCAGAACCTCGACGCCGAGTTCTCCAGCGCACCCCATGTTCGCGGCGTGTTGTCGATGGCGCGCGCCCAGGACCCCAACAGCGCCGACAGTCAGTTCTTCATCGTGTTTGAGGATTCGAGATTTCTTGACGCCCAGTACACGGTGTGGGGCGAGGTGGTCGAAGGCATGGAGTTCGTCGACAACATCAAACGTGGTGATCAGAACAACAACGGCGCCGTGACTGATCCCGACAAGATTATTCGTATGCAAGTCGCCGCCGACGCCGATGCGGAGAGCAGCTAGACCGCTGGTATTGCGGCGCGACGCCAACTAGACTTCGCGTATTCGTTGGGACCGACTTGGCGCCAGCCGGGTCGGTCCCTTTAATTTTTTGGAGATTTTGATGAGCCAGGCAAAAGATGGCGACACGGTAAAGGTTCACTACACCGGCACCCTGGACGACGGCCGCCAGTTCGACAGCTCCGCGGGCGGTGATCCGCTAGAGTTTACACTGGGCGCCAGGCAGGTCATCGCTGGTTTCGAAAGCGCCGTGACCGGCATGACCGTCGGCGACACCAAGACGGTCAGCATCGAGGCCGAGGATGCGTACGGTAACCACAACCCCGCCATGGTGCAGACGGTCGGCCGCGATCGTTTCCCGGCCAATGTCGATGTCGCAGTCGGCATGCAGTTTCAGGCGAGCGGTCAGGACGGCCAGCCCCTGGCCGTGACGGTGGTCGAGGTCACAGACGATCAGGTCACCGTGGATGCCAACCACGCGCTGGCTGGCCAACGGCTGACCTTCGCCCTGGAACTCGTCGAGATAGCGTAGATAGAGTTACTCGCTTATACGCGCCGCGGCGACCGGCTGGTTGACGTGGCGAACCAGGTCTTCGGCCTTGTCCGCGGGCACCGGGCGGCCGAGCAGGTAGCCTTGCGCGAGGTCGCAGCCAAACGCCTCCGCTAAAACACGCTGCGCGTCGGTCTCGACCCCTTCTGCGACAACACTCATGCCGATTTTGTGGGCGAGGTCGGTAATGGCCTGAACGATGACGCGGTTGCCGCGTTTGTTTTCCATATCCGCGATGAAGCTTCGGTCGATCTTCAGCGCGTCATAGGGCATAGCGTGCAGGTGACCAAGCGACGTATACCCCGCGCCGAAGTCGTCGATCGAGATATGCAGGCCCATCGCGCGCAGCGCGTCCAGCGAGACCGACGCCAACTCGGGGTTTTCGACCATAAACGTCTCGGTGATCTCCAAGCGCATCTTCTCGGGCGCGACACCATGCTTTTCAATGATGCTTCGAATGTCGTCGACCAGATCGTTATCGGCGAATTGGCGCGGCGAAATGTTGACGGCGACAAACAGGTCATCGTGGATCTTCGTCCATGCCGCGATTTGCGCCGCCGCCTGGTTCAGCGCCCAACGCCCGAGCGGGATGATGAGATCGCTGTCTTCGGCGATCGGGATGAACTGGTCCGGTGGAATCGGGCCGAGATCAGCGTGATGCCAGCGGGCCAACGCCTCGAACCCGGCCAGGTGTCCGCGCCTTAGATCCAGTATGGGCTGATAGTAGAGCTCAAGTTCGTCGTTCTTCAGCGCCAGGCGCAAATCGTTGTCGATGCGCAGGCGTGTTTCCGTGCGGTCACGCATCTCCGCGTCAAACATGGCGATGCCGTCATGGGATTCATAACGTGCGCACTCCAGCGCTACCCGCGCGCCGCGCAGCAGCTCGTCGAGGTCGGTTGCCTTGCCGCTGCCCAGAACGATGCCGATTGCCGGCTGCAGTGCGAACTCGCCGCTGCCGACTTGGAACGGCTCGCGCAGAGAAGCGTGGACGCGATCGGCGATCTCGCGGCACTCCTCGACGTCGCTGACGTCGTCCAGCAGGCAGGCGAAGGTGCATCCCTGCAGGTGCGCGACCGTGTCATCGGGCCGCAGCACGTGTTCGAGGCGTCGCGCGGCGGCGATCAGACCGTCATCGCCCGGTCCGACCGGCAGGCCGCGCTCCGTCGCCGACCGGCCGGCCAAATCGACCAAGACGATCGAGAACAGGTGGGTCCTATCGCGCACGCAGCGCCTGAGCGCCTGAAGCGCGCGGTCACGAAACAAGGTTGTGTTGGGAAGTCCGGTCGTCGGGTCGTGCAGAATGCTGTGTTCCAGGCGCCGTTCGCGCACCTTTCGTTCGGTGATGTCGCGGTAGCAGATGATGCGGCCGCCATCGCCTGTCATCCGGGTCGAGACGTGCAGCCAGCGCCCGGTTGGCGCCATCTCCTCGTAATCGCATGGCGCCGCTTGGTGCAGGGCCATGCGCCGGACAGCGGCACGCTTGTGGTCTGGAAGATCCGCCGTACCCGCATCGGGCATGCGGATGACCTGGCGCTGGCCGTCACGCATGACAATCACGTTTGTCGGCAATTCGCTATACTGCGCGCCGTGGATCGCCAGTTGCTCGACCAGTTCGGTCATGGTCATACCGATGCGAATGTCGGACGCGGCGCTGCCGAACAGCCCTGCCAAACGGCTGTTGGCGGCGACCACCCGGTCGTCGCGATCCAGGATCAGCAGGCCATCGGGCAGGCTGTCGAGGACGGTGACCAGAGCCTCATGGGGAATACCAGCCAGAACATCGGCCGATTGCGATGCGTTCAGAGTGGGACCAGGCGGACCGTCCGGCGTTGCCGTTTCGGTGCCTTTCGCAGTGTTTTCAACGGACATACGACTATCGATTTTGCTGCGCGTCATTCACGTTTGAAGAACCACGGCAACGACCTGAATGGTGTAGGTCGAATTACTGAGAAGTATTTATACACGATTTCAAGCAGTTAGCAAAGTTTCCTAATATTGTCATCAAAGGGCGCCGTCAAGCGCCGGTCGAAACGCATGCCGCCGGTCCTCATGAGCCCTACCACTTTCGGGTAGTTTTTGGCGGTCGGGACCAGCCCCCGGTGGGCCGGCGCTGCACTACACCGTGCGCTCGGGCTCGGGCTCGGATCAGGCTCGCGGCCGGGGTGGCATACCGCGTCGGTTGTGGGCCAATTCGTGGCCACAAGCGTTGCCTGAAATACCGTAAACTGCGGACTGGACATCAGCCGGGGACGGGGATTTCATGCCGCTATGCGCTTCATCATCGGGGTGTAGCCCATGCTCAACGAGAGGACGTTCCCATGACAGACAAAAAGGGTTTGCCGCTGACACGTCGGCAGTTCGGTAAGGGCGCCGCAGCGGCCGGTGCCGCGGCGGCGGTCGCGAGCGGTGTGCCGAGCCATGTCGAGGCAGCCGACGATACGCTGCGCGTACGGAATTACTCGGATATTCAGGTTCTCGACCCCGGCTACATCCTGGCCGCGCCGGAGACGGACGTTAATCTCTGCATGCTTAACGGCCTGGTCACCTACAAGGCCGGTGACGACTGGGGTTGGCAAAAGGATGCCGCCGCCGAGATCGAGCAGGTCGACGATACCCACATCACCTTCACCCTCAGGAACGATCTGGGCTGGACCAACGGCTTCGGCGAAATGACTGCCGATGACGTCAAGTTCTCCTATGAGCGTATTGCTGATCCGGCCATGGAGTCGCCCTACTCAGAGGACTGGATCGCGCTGGACAAAGTCGAAGTAAATGATGACCGATCCGGCACGATCGTTCTGAAGGAGCCCTATGCGCCGCTATGGACGACGACCTTGCCGACGGGGCGCGGGATGATCGTCAGCCGCAAGGCGGTCGAGGCCCTGCCGAACAAACGTTATGAGGCCGAACCGCCCTGCGTGTCGGGACCATACGAGATCAAGGAATGGGTGCCCGCCCAGAAGCTGACCCTAGGTGCGGTCGACGGTTACGCCGGTCCGTTCGCCAATCCCGACTTCACG
Organism: Pseudomonadota bacterium; assembly: GCA_039028155.1. Lineage (NCBI taxonomy): Bacteria > Pseudomonadati > Pseudomonadota > Pseudomonadota bacterium. Next base: position 10,347 of record JBCCIS010000039.1, on the reverse strand, counting down.
TCGATCGAGGTCTATCCCATCACCGACGAGGCGTCCGCCGAGGTGGCGTTCTTGGCCGGCGAATTGGATATCACGACCGTGCCGATCACGTCGCTGCCGGAGCTTGAGTCCAATCCGCCGGAGGACGGCACACTGTTCCAGGCGCCGTCGCTTAAGTATGTCTGGATGGGCATCAACCAGGACAACGAGCAGTTCCAGGATATCCGGTTGCGCCAGGCCGTGCAGTATGCGGTCAACGTCAACCAGATCATGGAGGCCGCCTATTTTGGTCTTGCCAAGCCGGCGACTGGGATCGTGCCGCCTGGATTGGTCGGTCATCGTGACGCGCCCCTGATCGCGTACGAAGGTGACCCCGACTATTCCCGCCAGCTGCTCGAGGAGGCCGGCATGTCCGGCGGCTTCGATTGCCGTATCGACACGCTGAACAAGCAGAGCTATCTGGCGGCCTGTCAGGTCATTCAGGCGAACCTCGCCGAGGTCGGCATCAATGCCGAGATCAACGTGCATGATCCCGGCGTGTGGTGGACCATGGGTGACGAGCAGGCGGGTGAAGACTGGAAGGAACTCCAGATCATGTACAGCCGCTTCTCCTCCAACCCGGATCCCGGCTGGTACACCATGTGGTTCACGCCGCAACAGGTTGGTGTCTGGAACTGGGAGCGGTTCAACAACACCGAGTTCGCCGATCTGCATGCCGAGGCGCTGGTCACCATGGATCCGGCCGTGCGTCAGGGCATGTATGTCGAGATGCAGGACCTGATGGAAGAGTCAGGCTGCTATCGTTTCATCACCAACGAGCTGACGCCGACGCTCTACAGCAACGCTGTCGTACCGGCCTTGGGTCCGGACGGGCGTATGTTCTGGAAGGAGTTCAAGAAGGCGTAGTTCCGGTTCGGTCGATCACGACAACTCGAGTAAGCAAAGGCCGGGAACCCTGGAGTTCCCGGCCTTTCTTTTTGTCTATCGGTGCTTAGCCCATCTTTCCGTCGTCATTACGCCGGACCGAGATGATGGTCGAGCGCGGCACGCTCGAGCCGCCGTCCGGGAAGTGGCTGTTACCCCATTCACCGGGATGTTGTATGCCGACGAACATGGTGCGGCGATCAGCGCTCCAGGCGATGCCGGTAATCTCGCATTCGCGCGGGCCGACCATGAAGCGACGTATCTCACCGGTTTCGGGGTTGGCGACCAGCATCTGGTTGTTGCCCATGCCGGCGAAGTCGCCTTCGTTGCTGTAGTTGCCGTCGGTCTGGATCCACAACAGGCCGACCGAATCAAAGGCGATGCCATCGGGAGAATTGAACATATTGTCGGCGGTGATGTTGGACGATCCGCCATAGGCATCGTTGTGCACCGTCGGGTTGCCGCACAGGACGAAGAGGTCCCAGGTAAAGCTGTCGGCGGTATGGTCGCCGCCGTCAGGTGCCCACCGCACGATCTGACCATACTGGTTCCTGGCCCGCGGGTTCGGTCCGCCTACCGGTGTCTCGTCGCCGCCGGCATTCGGTTTGACGCCGCGGTTCTTGTTGTTGGTCAAGGTACAGTAGACCTCGGCCTTGTTCGGGTTGGCGCTGATCCATTCCGGTCGGTCCATTGTCGTGGCGCCGACCGCCGAACCGGCTTGGCGGGTCAGGATCGCGATCTCGGCATCCGACGACATGCCGGTCGCCTCCGGCGTCAGGGCAAGCCACGTGCCCGTGCCGTCGTCGTTGAACTTGGCAACGTAAAGTTGACCGTTGTCGAGCAGGTCGGTGTTGCTGCCGCCGGTCACGTACGGATTCTCGGTGACGAAGCGGTAGAGGAATTCGCCGCGCTCATCATCGCCCATGTAGACGACGGCCCGGCCGTCGCCGTTGATCACAAGTTCGGCGTTCTCGTGTTTGAAACGGCCCAGCGCGGTGCGCTTCTTGGGCGTCGAGCTGGGGTCGAGCGGGTCGATCTCGACGACATAACCCGCGCGGTTTGGTTCGTTCGGGTTCTTCGAGATATCGAAACGCGCGTCATATGGTGCCCAGCCGTAGCCGTCCTCTTCACGCCCCACGCCATAGCGTTCCATCTCCGGTGTCGGCCTAAAGCTCGGGTCGTTGGACGAGAACATGTCATCGAAGTTCTCTTCACAGGTCAGGTAGGTACCCCAAGGCGTGCGGCCGTTGGCACAATTGTTCCACGTGCCCAGGGATGTTGTTCCCGTCGGATCGGCGTCGGTCTTCACCATGTCGTTGCCGCGCGCTGGGCCGGTCAGGTCCATCGGTGTGTCCGGTGTAATGCGCCGGTTATAGGGTGAGTCGATCACCACGTGCCACTTGCCGTTTTCCTCGGCGATCTCCATCACGGAGACGCCCATGGCCGCCTTGCTCTTGCGGACGTCTTCGGCGTTCTCAGGCTTCAACGACGCGCGATCGCCATGGATGATATCGACGTTGGTGTATTCGTTGTTGGCTGCCAGGATGCTGCGCATGCCATCGGTGAACAGCGCCATGCCGTCTGTGTTGTCGCCAAATGCGAGTTCCTGGCTGGCGCCGTCGCCGCGCGTCACCTGGTCAAAGTGGGGGCCGTGTGACCACAAGGGATCGCCCCATCGGATCAGGACTTGCCAGGAATAGCCCTCGGGCAACGTCACGGTGTCCAAGGTGTTGGCGGGAACCGCGTCAAACCCCAGTCGGTTGGCCGCGCGCGCCTGCAGCGGCGACAACGTCGTTGTTGCCACGACAAAGGCGGCGGCGCCTATGGTGGCGCCGCCCATGAGACGGCGCCGGGAAAGCGCGCGTTCGGTGAGTCGTTCAAAATCGGTCGGCGCCAGGTCGCTGCCGCCCGCAGCGTCCTTCTTGGCATCCAACGCGCGATTGGTTGGTGTGTCGAGCATCGTAGGCTCCCAAGGTTTCGAACGTGTCATGCGTCAGAATGGGGCCGCGTCGCATGACGTTGGGAGCCTAGGACGGGCATGTTGCAGCGCCGTGACACTTCGGCGTCACCTGTGTGGCGCGCCGTCGTAGGCGGTTGAAGCAGGCCTGCCCATAGCGAACCGCCATCTAGAAGTCGACTTGGTCGCCGCCCTTCAGCGCCAGCATCTCTCGCGCCTCGCTGGGTGAGGCGACCTCCAGCGATAATTCTTCCAGGATACGGCGGATCTTGGCGACCTGATCGGCGTTGGATTCGGCGAGCTGGCCCTTGCCGATATAGAGACTGTCCTCCAGGCCGACACGGACGTTGGAGCCCATCACCGCGGCCATGGTGCACAGCGCCATCTGGTGACGGCCACCTGCCAGGGTCGACCAGTAGTACTGGTCCCCGAACAGCCGGTCCGCGGTATCTTTCATGAAGACGACGTTCTGCGGGTCGGCGCCAATACCGCCCAGAATGCCGAAGATGGTCTGCAGAAAGACCGGCGGCTTGACCAGGCCGCGATCGAGCAGGCTCGCCATGTTGTAGAGGTGGCCGACGTCGTAACACTCGAACTCAAAACGCGTGCCGCAACCTTCGCCTAGTTCTTTAAGAATATATTCCATATCCCTGTAAGTATTGCGAAATATGAAATCCTTAGAACCTTCTATGTGTTGGCGTTCCCACTCGTACTTGAACTCCTTGTAGCGGTTCAGCATGGGAAACAGGCCGAAGTTCATGGACCCCATGTTGAAGCTGCACATTTCAGGTTTTGCCTTCAGCGGCGCGGCAAGCCGTTCTTCCGGGCTCATGCCGGCACCGCCGCCTGTGGTGATGTTCACGACGGCATCGCAGTTCTGTTTGATGCGCGGCAGGAACTCCATGAAAACGGCGGGATCGGGGGTCGGACGGCCGTCCTTGGGGTCGCGCGCGTGCAGGTGGATGATGGCGGCGCCCGCCTCGGCGGCGGCAATCGACTCACGTGCGATGTCGTCGGGGGTGATTGGCAGGTGAGGCGACATGGTCGGGGTATGGATCGACCCCGTTACCGCGCATGTGATGATGACCTTCTGCTGTGACTTCGCCATGGCTTCCCCCGGTTCGGACGATTTGAATGCGGGCCAATCCTAGAGCAGATCGCCTTCAATCTGAATCGCTTACGATCCAGATTGAAGGCGTCAATCTGCTCTAGCCAGTTGATCGAGAGCGGATTCACGCGATTAAGCAGAGCCGCTGACTGGCTCTGCTTAATCGCGACCCGCTCTAGCCTCAGCAAGTCGGTCTGTCCGCACCGTTGGCGAGTGGACTGGTGGATCGCACAAACCCTGTGCTGTCGTTGCGGCTGATGAGGTATGCTGATCCTACAAGGCCCATGTGTGGGCTGGGTGGCGGTCAGGCCCGTGGCCGCCTGGCAAGGGGAGGGTCATATGGACTTTGCCGCGATCAATGTCATCGCCGTCGTTGTCGCGACGGTGGCGAGCTTCATTTTCGGCTCGATCTACTACATGGCGGCCGCCAAACCGTGGCGCAACGCGATCGGCAAGACGGAAGCCGAAGTTAAAGAGAACATGAAGCCGATGCCGTTCATCGTGGCGGTCGTCGCGCAGCTTGTCATGGCCTACATGCTGGCGGCGGTGATGATCAGTCTGGGCGAGGTAACGCCCGAAGCCGGCCTCTATACCGGTTTTCTGATGTGGTTCGGCTTCGTCCTGACCTCGATGGCGGTCAACCACGGCTTCCAGGGGGCCAAACGCAACCTGACCGTCATTGACGGCATCCACTGGCTCGCCGTGCTGCTGGTTCAGGGCCTTGTGATAGGCTTGTTTGGAGTTTGACAACGATGCCTCGAGCGGCGGCGTCGGCCCGCGGGCAAATAGATCGACCACGTCTCGCGTCCATCAGGCCTCCACATCGGGCACTCATTCGGCAGGCGCCGTTGAGTTGCCGAAGACCATGAAGGCGCAAAGCGCTGCGGCGCTGAGCGACAAGGCGGCGGCGAGCACGAACATGTGCGGCCATGAGAAGCCTGCGGCGATGCCGGCAAGTACGGCGCCAAGCGCGCCAATACCGTCCAGCAGTGCGAAGGCAAGGCCCAGCGTGGTCCCCTCGCTGCGGCCGGCGTGATCGACCGCTCCGGCGAGAACGGCGGCGCGGATCGCATCTAGCGCGGCGACCGCGATTATCATCGCGGCGAGCATGACCCAGAGCGATGGCTGAAACACCAGAAGACCGATCGCCAGCGCCGCCGTCAGATTGCCAACCACGATAACCGGCCGGTGCCCGACGATATCGGAGATCTTGCCGACCCAAGGCTGCGCCACGGTGCCGACGATCAGCATGGCCGAAAACGCGATGCCTGCCGCCTCCGGGCCGAAGCCATGACGCTCCGCCAGATAGAGCGGGATCATGCTGAGCAGGGCCATGAGCGCCATGTTGTAGAGGCAGATCATGATCACCATGCGCAGCCCGTTGCCCCGTCGCCACGTGTTCAACAGGTGGAGCATGTCTTGTTTGTTGACCCGCTTCCTTTCGACCCGCGGGACCGCGCGCACGACCCAAAAGAAACATACGCCCACGAGCGCCGCGGGGAGAACCGACATTGCCAAGGCGCCGCGCCAGTCGACAAAGGCGAGCAGGAAACCGGCGGCGAGCGGCGCCAAAACCTCGGCCAGCGAGCCGCCGATGGCATGAATGCCGAGCACGTGGGCGCGGCGCCCCTTGTTCTCACGGGTCAGCACACCGGTTGCGATGGGATGCCACGCCGCGTCGCCCATGCCGGCGAGTGCAAGCAGCAGGGCGAGGCTCCAGTACTCCGGCGCCATGGCGGCGAGCAGATAACCGACAACGACCCACCAGAACGTCGCGACCAGCAGCCGGCCCCGGTTGGAAACATGATCGGCCACGATGCCGGCCGGCAGATAGGCAAGCGCGCCGCCGATGTTGCAGATCGTGAACAGCAGGCCGACTTCGGCTGGCGACAGCTCCATGGCGATGCCGACCGTCGGCACGATCAGCCACAGCGAGGCGATCGGCAAGTCGTTGGCGAAATGGCCCAGGGAGAACCATGTCAGGAGGGTGCGGTTTTTCATGACAGCGCAAGACTCTGGCGGGGAAGGGCGGAGAAATCTCCCAAAACTCTTGCGCACACTAGGTCAGAACGGTATGTCGCTCAGTCGATATCGAGACGACTTGGGTCGAAGAATCGTCAAAGACCATGACCAATCCGAGACACCATCCTCTCAGCAAGGCCGGTGACGCGCGCGTCCCGCGTTATCTGGGCGAGACCATCAGGCCGAAAGCTGGCGAAAGCTACGATTGGCACACCCATGACTTCGGACAGCTGATCTCTGCTGCTTCGGGGTCCATGTATGTCGGCACACCGGGCCAAGTGCTGTTGCTCAGCCCGGCGATGGCTTTGTGGATCCCACCCGACGTTGAACACTGGATGCGATACGGTTCGAACAACGAGATGCTCTATGTCGACGTGCCGAAGGACGAAGCCACGAAAATCGGCGCTGAGTGCCGGACCATGGCCATGACGCCGCTTCTGAGCGCCCTGATTTCCGAAACCATGCCGGACAACGGAACTGACCGCGCGAACGATCACAACACCACGCTTCACGATCTCCTGCGCCATGAACTCGTCACCGCCCCGGACGTAACGCTCTCGATCACCATGCCACACGACCAACGCATCCGCCGATTTGCCGAAGCGGCGCTGAACGATCCGGGGGGCATCGAGTCGGTCGATGCCTGGCTTGCCGAAGCGCCTGCCAGCCGCAAGACCATCGAACGGCTGTTCGCCGCCGAAACGGGTATGCCGCCCTCAATGTGGTTGCGTCACGCCCGCATCTTGCATGCGATCTCGAAGATAGCCGCCGGCGAGAAGATCAGCTCCGTCGCGTTCGATATGGGCTATGCGTCTTCAAGCGCGTTCAGCTACATGTTTCGCCGCGCCATCGGGCGCAGCCCGAGCGATTTCTGCGCTTAAGCCTCACGGCGCCGGTTGCCGGCCCGACAAATCAGCAACCAGCCGGAAGGCAATGAAGGGTGTGGGGTCTAGTAGTTCGGCCGTTCCGGGCAGTCCGGTTCCAGCGGATAGATCGGCCGGCGCACCTTTTCGAAGGTGAAGAGCGAATTGTCGCTACTGGTGACGCCGACGCCGTTGCACGGAATCTCGTGGCGCGCGATGGCGGCGAAACCGGCGCGGTGGTGGATGCGTGACTTCAACACCAGATAGCGCTTCTCGGTCGGTTCGATGCCGACGCTGCGGAAGCAACCGAGATCGTAGGGCTCGGTGTGCTGCGATATCACGACGATCTGCACGTTGCCGGTATCGAGTACGGCGGTCTTGCCCATCGACATCGTCGTGCCGCGACCCATGGGCACGGTCACGACAAAGTCGCCGTCGGTCAGCGCGCGCACCTTGCCCGTCACCTCGATGGGTTCGCCCATCTTGCCGATGGTTGGCATGTCGACCTTGCCGCCCAGTGACAGGGTAACGGTCGCGCCGACCCCTGCCGCCGCCATCTCGTCGACCGCCTGGGGATCGCAGATCGCGAAGAACGCGACATCCTCAAGCCCCTGGTCGATGACTTCTCTGAGAACCGCCGTCGTCTCCTGTGTGCCGCCGGAGGCTGAGTTATCGGCATGGTCCAGCAGGACGACCGGACCGTCGCTGAGCGACTTGGCCTGGGCGATCGTGTCGCTGAGGGGCTCGGAGTGAAAGATCCACTCGGCCCGTTCCTGCCACGCCTTCTGCAGCATCGCCTCGCACTGTTGTTCGGCCGCGATCCGGTCGCCGTCGGCGATGGTGACGACCGACAGGCCGGCGTCGTGAAAGTCGGCGAGGGGAAAGCCACCGAAGATCGACGCCGCCAGCAGACCGTCGCTTTCGGCCTGGCGCGCCATGGCCAGCATGGTCTTCATCGGTTCGTCGTCGTGACCCATGCGTAGCGTCTGTGCCAGGATCGGGCGGTTGCCCCAGACCATGACCGGCGACACCTCGCCCGCAAGCGCGCGCACCATGACCTTGCCGGCATGGGCGCCGGCCTCGTACATGTCGACATGCGGATAGGTCTTGTAGCCGACCAGCACTGTGCAGTTGTCGACAATGTCGTCGGTGATGTTGGCATGCAGATCCAGGCTGATGCCGATCGGCAAATCCGGCGCGATGGTGCGGATACGCTTCAGTAGCGTGCCTTCGCCGTCATCGGTCGTCTCGGCGACCATGGCGCCGTGAAGGTCCAGGAAGCAGACGTCGCAACCGGCTTCAACGGCCGCGCAGATCGCGTCGCACATGGCGGTGTAGGCGGCGGCGTCGACCTTGCCGCTGGGTGCGGCGTTGCCGGCGATCGGCGTCACCATCTCCATGCCCGCTTCATCGGCGACATCAAGGAACGCACCCAGGCCCGTTCCGGTCCCCTTGTAACGTTTATAGACGTCCTTGCCGGTTGGCACGTCCGGACTGCCGAAACGCGCCAAAGGTGTCGGCACCGGCGAGAACGTGTTCGTCTCGTGCTCCATCATCGCGATGACCGCGCGCAACGTCATGGTTGTCTTCCTGGTTAAGTGTCTTAGGGGCGGTAGGCTTCGCCGACAGTCAGGGTCCACCGCACGATTTGCTTCAGCACCTTGCCCAAGGCTTCGTCCATGGCCTCGACGATCGGCAGGATACTGTCAGCCCTTGCCGGCTCGATCGCCTCGAAACTGGCATTGGCCACGATCAGGCGGTCCGGCATCTCGACCAGCTTGCAGTTAATGCGGACGTGAGCGTTGGGAACGCCGCCGTTGCTGTACTCCATCTGAAACTCACGAACCTCGACCAACAATACGAAGTCACTGCGCAGGCCGACGGACTGGCGCCCGACCGACGTGATCATGCCGGAGTTCTCGAACGATTCGACGATCAGACCCTGGACCATCAATGGCGCGCGGTCTGTCCAGTTCGAGTTGGCGTAGTACTCGACCTGGATCATGTTGCGCGTCAACGCGATGCGCTGCGTGTTGATGCCTGCCGGCGCCACTGGAATGTCGACGACCAATTGCCAGTTCACCGGCACGAGGTCATCGCCAAACGTGCTCTTTGGCGTCAGGCGATAGAGGTTGGGCGGCGTTTCGATCTTCTGAATGAACGACGATGCGCCGCATCCGGCCAACGGCACGGCAAGCAGTCCGGTCAACATGGTTCGGCGCGCGAGAGATGAAGACTGCATGATCAAAGACCGCTGTTATTGAGTCTGATAGCCGGACTGATTGCCGCCCAGGAGGAACGACGCTGGGTCGCGCTCCAGCTGTTGCGCTATCTGCGTCAGCGACGCAATCAGCGCGCGGCCATCAACCAGGAACTGACCGAACTCATAGAGGCCGGTTTCCGTGAAGTCGCGAATGGCGACACGGTTCTCGTTGAGGATGGCCGTGGCCGTATCGGCGGTCTGCGTGAAGCTGCTCAGCATCGCGTCGAGCTTCGGGTTCGTTTCTTCGACCGCCGTGTTAACCGTCGTCAGTGTCTTATCAAGCTCGCTAAGCGTCGCGTCGAAGTTCTTGGTGATGGTGTCGAGGCTCTGTCTGAAGTCGGCCGTCAGCTCCTTGATCTCCGCGGTCGTCTTTTCGATGTTCTCGAAGGTCTGGCGGCCATCCTCGATGATTTCGCCGATCGACGCCCGGTGTTTCGAGAGCTCTGCGGTAAATGCTTCGACATTTGCCAGCATGTCGGAAACGGCCTTACGGTTTTGTTCGTCGAACAGCATGTTCGCGCGTTCGAGCAGTTCGTGGGCGGACTTCAGCACCTCCGGCGCCGACGTAAAGAGTTGCTGCAGCGCCGACTCCTCCGACTTGATCGTCGCGATGTCTTGGCCGGGATCCGGCTCCAGGTCGGGTGCGCCTTCGGTGCCGGCCTTGATCTGAATGTAGGAGACACCGGTGATGCCCTGCATTTCGACGGATGCCACGGAGTCTGTCTTGACCGGTGTGTCGCTTTTGACCTGCACGACGACGCGGACGAGGTCGGGATCGAATGGATCGATTTCGATCGTGCGTACCGTGCCGACGGGAATGCCCAGATAGCTCACCGTGCTGTCGACGGCTAATCCGGTGACGGCGCCGGAAAACAGGATCTGATAGTTGGTGAAGCGCTCGGTTGTGTCGAACTTGGCAAGCCAGATGACGAAGCCCGCCATAGCCACGACGAGCACCAGCACGAATGTACCGACCAGAGTATAGCTAGCGCGGGTTTCCATGGGTTTTACTCGCCAAAAGCTGCGCGCGCCCGGGGGCCGCGGAAGTATTCCTGGATCCAGGGATGATCCAGCTTCAGGAGTTCCTCGATCGTCCCCACAACGATCTTCTTGTCGATCAGCACGGCAATACGGTCGCAGATCGCGATCAGACTGTCCAGATCATGCGTGACCATAAAGACCGTCAGGCCAAGGCTTTCGCGCAAACTGCCGATTAACTGGTCGAAGTTTG